>JAYVIK010000025.1:0-2367 GCA_043770265.1 Flavobacterium sp.
GTAGGTACTACTACCATCGTTTTAGCTTCGTCGGGTATCCCTTTAGAAAAATCCATCCTTGGCAGCAAAGATGGCTTTATTGCGATGGTGGTTAACCAATTGACAAGCGAAACAGCAAACCTGGTTGTGGTTATTAAAGCCACAATACAAACAGTTATCATCACTGCCGTAGAAAGTTCTTCTTTTGCAATTTCCTCTATAAGTAACCAGCAAATAAGAAGCGTGAGTATGCTTATGCTGCCGAGGTAAATTAATATGGGATGTTTGTTTCTAATTCTTCTGCATTTTTCGGAAATATCGATTTTAGCATTGGCCGCTTTTGCTGTAGCAACACAACCTTCGCCGGTGAGAAAATAACCTACATGCGACTGTTTGAAATTATTATTTAATGCAGCATTTCTTGCCGCTTTAATAACACTTTCCGCCACCACTTGTTCGGAAGATTTGCTGTAAAGTGCAATTTTTTCAACAACATGCCTGTACTGATCACGGGTATGAAAATCCATTTTCCCATACACGCCATTGATGTCCTGGCGAAGCGTGGCTTCCACTATGCTCGTGTCTTCTACAAAATCTCTCCAATTAGTCGTGCTTAAAAAACGAAAGCTGTTAATACAATTACTTACAGATACCTGTGTAGCAGCCTGGTTTCGATTGTCAAGCTGTATAAGTTCACTGGTTGTTACCCCCATTTCTGAAAGTGTTTGTTCTATCCAGTTTAGGGGTAAAGAAAGTGTATTTCCTTTTTCGAGTAACCGCCTGTTCAATTCTGCTACAAAGGTGCTTTCCATAGGTGGCTCACTCCTGGCCATATCTGCAATAACTAACACGAGATTCTTTGGGTCTTTTTCAGAAATTGCTATCATTTCATCAGCCCAGCGGTTGGCAAGCGATCGATTGGTAATTTCTTCTGCTATAAGAATGGATAGGCGTCTTAAATTTTCTATTAGCCCTAACCTGAGCATAATAGGAATTGCCCATAACTCACCAAGTTTTAATTTATCAATAGTTTGATACGCATTTACAAATCCTGATAATTTAGCCATATCCACATGTCCATCACTATGCGAAATAATTTCCACTGCCATATCATAGACCCTGGGCAGATCGGCTAAATCACCCTTCAATAAGCGGGGCAATGTTTTACTATAACCTTTAGGCAGATGTTTTTTACCGGTATAAATCTGTTCTTCAATCAGGTAAAAATTATCCACCAGCCATTCGGCTGCAGGCGAAATGCGGTTGTTTTGTTTTAAGTTGTCAGACAATAAGGCATATACTTCCAGCAGAATATGCTCATTATCTGACAAGCGATCCAATAACTGTTCTGAAGTTTGATTGTAGACAAGCTCATGCCTTTTGGCAATGTTGACGGCATGTTGTTCTAATTTTTCTCTCGTAAATATTTCAGCTCTTAAAGGGGCTCTTTCGTTAATGTATTTTGAATTATAGTTTTCGCCGAGAAAAGGATCTATGATATTTTTCTTCAGCTTTGCAATTGCCTGTGGCAGTAATTCTATAAAAACTGTTTTCTTATTTCCCCAGTTAACTTTCATCTGCTTTTCAAAATTTAGTTTTTTGATTACTTCTTATAAATCACCCACAATGCAGGCCGCAATTAAATTCGGATTGCCAACAGATAAATAGTTAGCTGCCCGCCAATAAGCATCCATCTTCGCAAGTAATTCGGGTGATAACGTTAACGGTGTAGTGCCAATAGTTTCAACTTCCATAATACCTAATTTTTTTACCTGGTAATTCAATACCTAAAAAACCAGGTACATTACTATTATTTATTCTTTTCTAATTTTTTAAGCGCACTTGCCAATTTTTTTAGCTTACCTGGAATTTTGTCGAGAGGCATCACAAAATCAGCACAGCCTGCAGCCTTAGCGCTGAGAGGCATGCTGTCAACTTCGGCAGACATGTCCTGAGCAAAGGTTTTTCCTCCGTTTGCCTGTATGTGCTTGCAGCCCTCAGTGCCATCGCCATCATATCCTGAAAGGACAATGCCGATTGCACGTAAGCCCATAGCCTCTGCCAAAGAAGCAAAAAATACATCTATCTGCTTATTCCTGCCAGAGCGTGGCGAGATGACTTTGAATGTGTAATTTTCAATGAACAAATCTGCGTCCGGAGGAATTACGTAAACGTGATTTGCACGGATAGGCATCGCCATAGAAGCCACCAATACCGTCATTTTTGTATGACGAGACAGAATTTCAGCTAATTGACTAATGGCGGTGGGGTTCATGTGGGAAATAATGACAAAGGCCATGTCTGAATCAAACGGAAGTGCATCCAGAAGCGCCTTATATGCATTGAGTGCTCCCGCTGAGCCGCCGATGCCAACAATAAATGTAGGGT
>JAYVIK010000026.1:0-6246 GCA_043770265.1 Flavobacterium sp.
TCGCTTTCTCCTGTACTTCGGTCGGATTCTCAAATCCTAGATCGATAATCGCACGTTGTAGCGATTCACTCAATCCTAATTGTTCAAATTTGTTCATATTTATTTTTAAAATTTGGCGCAAAGGTACGTTGAATAAACGAGAAAATCTAATGTGAAATTTAGATTTATCATTTTAATACCATTTGAAAATCAATTAGTTAGTTTTTTAAAAACGCTATAAGTTGGGCTGTTGCCTTGCCACGGTGGCTAATCACACCTTTTTCTTCGAGCGAAAGCTGTGCAAAAGTAACATCAAAACCTTCTGGTTTGAAGATGGGATCGTAGCCAAAACCCTGATTTCCTGTTTTTTCCAAAGTGATTTCGCCTGTAGCAATTCCTGTAAAAAGATGCTGTTTTCCGTTTAAGTTTAATGCAATTACGGTTTTGAACTGAGCTTTTCTATTGGTTTTATCATCTAAAGCTTCTATTAGTTTATTCATATTGTCATCGGAATTGCGTTGTTCTCCTGCATATCTTGCTGAGAAAACTCCCGGCTCACCATTCAAGGCATCGACTTCTAATCCTGTATCATCGGCAAAGCATTCGTAACCGTAGTTGCGGGTAACATAATTGGCTTTCATAATGGCGTTTTCTTCGATAGTATCTGCCGTTTCGGGAATGTCTTCAAAGCAGCCAATACTTTCGAGACTTATAATTTCGATAGTTGGAGGCAGCATTTGTTGCACTTCAATGATTTTATTTTTGTTATTTGTAGCAAAAACGAGTTTCATTTTTTATGGTATAATTGTATTTAAAATTATATATATTCGCAGGGTTTTAAATATAAATTTTTAAAATTATGAAAAGATTAATTGTTTTGTTTTTTTCCTTGGGAATTCTTCAGTCATGTAGTAAAGACGGTAACGAAAGTGATATTACAAATGCTTCAATTGAAGGAAAATGGACTTTGGAAAAAACAAGTTTTTCTTCTGATGGAGGTAAAACATTTGTAGACGAACTAGCGACGAATACAGCAGGATGCGATAAGAATTACATAGAGTTTGCATCAAAAGGTGTTTTTTACAGAGTTTTTTATGGGGATAAATGCATTTTAGATAAAACTACTGGAACTTGGGAAAAATATTTAGACAATGTATTAGTAATGAAAACTGGTGGATCGATTAATGAAGTAGATATTATTAGTTTAACAAATACAACTCTCAAAATAAATGATCCAGATTTCGGTATAATTATAGTTGTAAAGACTTTTAAAAGAATTTAAGTTCTAATTTTAAAAAATCTAACAGCTTATTAATAGTTTTTCCACGATGACTAATCTGGTTTTTTTGTTCGATTGAAAGCTCTGCAAATGTTTCTTTAAAACCCAAAGGCTTAAAAATAGAATCGTACCCAAAACCTTCAGTTCCTAATTTATTTATGGTAATTTCGCCGAGAGCAATTCCTGTAAAAAGATGTTGCTCTCCGTTTAAATTCAGTGCAATTACGGTTTTGAATTGGGCTTTTCTATTGGTTTCATTGTTTAAAGTTTCCAATAATTTATTCATATTATCATCTGAATTGCGTTGCTCTCCCGCATATCTTGCCGAGAAAACTCCGGGTTCTCCGTGTAACGCTTCGACTTCTAATCCTGTATCATCAGCAAAGCAATCGTACCCATAGTTGCGAGTTACATAGTTGGCTTTCATAATGGCGTTTTCCTCAATAGTATCTGCCGTTTCTGGAATTTCTTCGAAGCAGCCAATACTTTCTAGACTTATAATTTCGATAGTTGGAGGCAGCATTTGTTGCACTTCAATGATTTTATTTTTGTTGTTGGTAGCAAAAACGAGTTTCATTTTTTCAAATTAATTGATGAACGGCAAATGTAAACATTTTGAGAATATAGCGTCGCTAATATTAAGTTTTAACTTACTATTTATCAATCCTATAATTTATTTGGTCAGGACATTCGCTTTTAAAAAAGGAAAAAAGTTAGCCACGACCCGAACTAAGTGAACTGGAGTAGCAATTACTCAAATTGTCGCTAATTTTATCAAAATCAAAATTGAATTACACAAATTCTATTTATTTTAAAAATTCGTAGTGTGCAAATTAGTCGAAATTCGTGTTTATTAGTGTAATTTGTAGGGGAAAATTTCAAAAGAGAATGCCGTGCTATTTTGTAAGCATATTATCTAGTAATGCTATTTTTGTCTATCTTTGTTTTTTTAAATAAATTTTTACACAATGAAAAAATCAAGAATATTATTTTTTTTGGCACTTTTTTTTGGCACTTTTTTTGCTTCTTGCACTAAGGATATCAGTGGTCCTGTAGATTTGAATTATCTTGAAGGAAAGTGGAATTTCAATAAATCTACAGCCTCCGCTGGTGGGTTTTCAATACCTTATACGACAAAATATTTAAAAAATCAAGATGGCTGTAACAAAGACTACATTGAAATTATTTCTGGAGGTAGTATGAAATCTGGCCATTATACTCCGAGTTGTGTATTTGAAGAAAAAGTGGGGACTTGGTCACAAAACGGAACTAATGTAATATTTTCAATTTCTGGATCGAGTTTGAATGACACTTTTAAAGTTGCAAGTCTTTCGGCAACTGAATTAATATTGACAATTGACGGGAATTACAACGGAACATCTGGATCATTTAATCTGTATTTCGCGAAGTAATAATTGAAAAAATAGAGCCTCTTAATTTATTGTTAAAGTCTTAAAAAATAGAATTTTGAATTTTATTTTTTTGTATATTTGAGTGTAGTTTTGATTCATCACTTGAGTATATAATATCATAAATATTTTAGTATTAGAAAAAGTATCTCGATAGTCTACTATACTTATTATAGCATAAGTTAGATAATGATAAATCAGAACGTACAAAATCGGAGGACTATAAAAAGTCCTCCTTTTTTGTGTAAAAATTTACAGCAACTATTGGGTTTTAAAGACAGCAATTTTGTCTTGATTCATAAAAATAAATCGTTTTTTTTTGTGTCTTTTTGCTAGCCAATCCAAGCCTTGAAATCGGATACTTTTTCGCGGCTTACTATTACATCTTCTTCCTTATAAGAAGGTAAAATAACTTTCAATCTTGAGTTAGAATACACTACAATTTCCTTGATGGATTTTAAAGGAATAATGAACTTTCGACTGATTCGATAAAATTGTTTTGCTTCTAATTCTTGCTCTAAAATTTCCAAAGTAGATTCGATTAAATAATTTCTGTTGTCGAAAGTGTGAATATAAGTTCCTTTATTTTCGCTAAAAAAACATTCGATTTCATCGGTGGAAATGACTTTGAGGTGCTGCCCAATTTTGACTGTGAATCGAGTTTTAAAATTTTTATCGAATGGATTTTGAAACATTTTTTTGATTTGTTCAAAATCCATTTGTAGCGTATTTGCTGGTTTTGGCAAACGCGCTTTGAATTTAGAAACCGCTACTTCCAAATCCTCTTCGTCAATAGGTTTCAAGAGATAATCTATCGAGTTCAATTTGAATGCTTTTAATGCATATTCATCATAAGCCGTGGTGAAAATTACTGCACTTTTTATATAGCACTGAGCTTTAACAAAATGTTCGAAGATTTCAAACGACAAACCATCCGATAATTGAATGTCTAGAAATATCAAATCTGGATGCTCATTTTTAGAAAACCATTCGATGGATTCCTCAACAGAATGAAGCATAACTCCCACGTCGATATTGAGTTTTTCGAGTTTGCGTTGGAGCAATCTTGCTGCAGGTTTTTCGTCTTCTATTATAATTGTTCTCATTGGGAGGTTAGGGGTTAGAAGTTATAAGTGGGAAGTGGTAAGAGGAAAGGTTAGAGTTCTGAAGTTAACAATCAGCAAACTGAAATCTGCAATCTGAATACTAGAAAACTGACTACTGAACACTTCCTCCTATTCCCATTTCTGGTTTTTATCTTTATCCATAAGTTCTTGAATCTTTTTTTGTTCCCAATTTGGACTAAAGAATAGATTTTTGCCAAAAACTGATAACCCGTGGGCTAATAAACCAATTCCCCAAAAAAAGGCTGTTGAGAAAGTTTGCCAATTCCAAAATAAAGGATCATTATTTGAATTCCTGATGGAATTACCAGCAATTATGAAAATATTTACCAAAATATAAACAAGCAAATGAACATAAAAACCTTTAATTCTTTTTACTCGTTTTGCGGCTATTTCGTAACGTTCGTCACGATTTAAATTATGAGATTGGTATTTTTCTGCTATTCTGTTTGCTGGTTCCATTTTGATTTGATGTTATTATTTAACACTATTTTTTGATTGTTTTTCATTTTCTATTAATTCTTTTATCTTCTTTTGTTCCCATTCTTCACCAAAAAACGGCAAATAATTAAACACTTTCATTGCGTGTACAGCAACTCCAATTCCCCAGCCGAACAATGGCCAAAAAAACCATAAATGATTAGGCGATGTCACTAAATTAAGAACTAGAAGCCCTATATTTACAAATATATATGACGTGAGATTACCATAAAATCCCTTAATTTCTTCTACTCTTTTTTGCGCTTTATTGTATCGCTCTTCGTTTGTATATTGATCTTCCATAATTATTTCCAATTTTGTTTAGTATTCTCTTTTTCTAATATTTCTTGTATTTTTTTCTCTTCCCAATTGGCTCCATAGCCAAAAGTTTGAAAAGCGTGCATCGATAACCCGAATCCCCAACCGAGTGCTGAGAACCAAAACCATTGAAATTTTGGCATATAAGTCAGATTCACGAATATCAAAATCGGAATCACACAACAATAGGAAATTAAGTTCCCATAAAACCCCTTAAGTTGTTCTACTCGTTTTTTTGCTCTAAAATAAGCAGTATTTTCGCTGTAATTTGTAGTTGTATCCATAATACTAATTTGTTTAGTTAAAACCGGTAATTTGACGGTGAATGTTTTTTCATTTTGATCTATCAATACTTTTCTCCTAGTTATGATTGCATAACGGTTGATAATGTTTTGAAGCCCTACACCTTGCCTAGTTTGCAATACTTCTTTCTTTTGAAAATCATTCTGCACGGCTAGATAATCTCCATCGATAAAAATTCGAATATGCAATGGTTTATTTTCTGAAACCACATTATGTTTGACTGTGTTTTCTAACAAAAGTTGCAATGATAGCGGAACAACTTTTGCATCCTGATTTGGTATTGCAACAGGTAATTCATAAAACAAACTATTCTCGAAACGCATTTTCAATAAATTCATATAGGTTTTGGCGAAAGCTAATTCTTCTTCTACAGAAACCAATTCTTTGTCTTTTTGTTCTAAAACATAACGATAAATCTTTGACAAAGAAGTGGTAAATCGTTGTGCATTTTCAGGATTTTCCTCAATCAATGAACTCAAAACATTCAAACTATTGAATAGAAAATGAGGGTCAATTTGGTTTTTCAAACTTTCAAACTTTGCCGAAGCCGTTCCGGCGATGATTTTCTGCTCTTTGACTTTGTTCTCTTGGTACGCCTTGTAGATGTAAACAAAATGAACAATCAACAATATTATAAAAGTAAAAACGGAGGTTAAAACATAATCAGATGCGCTTTCGCTGGCTATAAAATCTCCAAATGATTCCTTTTCAATACTACTTATGATAAATAATCTCACAATAAAAATAACAAATAATGAGATGAAAAAAGAAGAAACAAAACCTATTAGTATTCTTTTTTTTGAAAATCGTTCCCTTGCAAAAATTTTATCTAATGAAATAAATAAAAATGTATTAGTATAATGTAAAGAGAACGTGTAAGCCATACAATATAAGTACATTTCTCCAAATCTTTTATTAAAAGAAATACTTCCACCATTAAAAATCTGAATTAGATTAAGCACTCCAAAAATGGCTAAGCTGATTAAAAACGCTTTTGGCAATTCCTTTAAATATCTATTTTTCATTGTAAAAATCCTTTTGTATAAATTGAAAATTATTTGCAATTCTTAAAAGCAGCTTGTGCTCTATCCAATCCCCATTTTGGAGAAAAAGGTGTTTCAGGCTTAAATTTAGCAAATAAATCGATTGATTTTCCTACTTGTCCGCATAATTGTTTTACATCGGCACCAGTCCATTTTGCTCCACCAATTTCAAAATCTGCTTTACACAAAACAACTCTGGGATTTTCTGGAGCTAACATACTTGCGTGCATATAAATTTCTGCAATTTTTGGAGAAAGTGTCATTCCGTAAGCCATTGGGTTAGAAACTAACAAAGCTGTTTTTGCCATGGC
>JAYVIK010000027.1:0-18647 GCA_043770265.1 Flavobacterium sp.
CCAAGAATCTGTTCTAAAAGGTGAAGCTGGTAATTCTGATGCTGGTGTAACATTTGTGTTAAATAATTTTTGTCCTGCTGGATTTTGACCCCAAGCATAGCGCACCGCTACCGGATTTGGTATGGCGTCATTCCAAACAATCACTTTGTTTCCCTCTATTCTGGCTTGAGCCCAAGAAAAGACTTTATTAGTTCCCGCAATAGCAAAATTAGTAGGAGTTCCTATTGGAGTTCCTGTTGATTTAAATTTCAAAAGACTTCCCAAAGTATTGAATGTAAGCTCGATTGTATTTCCCACAATTTTCATCGATTCATATATTGGACCAGAAGAAACTAGTTGTTGGTTATTATAAGCCACTCTTTGAGCAGCTAGAGCCAATCTTATTCCTACAGGCTTTTTAAAAACGGGATGAATGTTATTTGGGTCTCCAACATCTATCGTTGTTGCCATTCCTGTGTTCGGAATTGCCAATGTTTTTAACTGTGATTCTCTCAATAATGCCCAATTACTTTCAACAGGATTGGCTACAGCTGCCTGATAATTCGGTAATTGAACATATATAAATGGCATCGTTGGATTATTAAAAAGGGCTCTCCATTCCTCTATCATTGATTTTAAATAGATTGTATATTGTGAGGGTTTGCTGGAATTTCCTTCGCCTTGGTACCAAATCGCTCCTTTTAAGGCATAATTTTTTACTGGTGCAAGCATCGCATTGTATAATGCAGTTGGTTTCCACAACCAATTTACAGGTGTTGGCAAGGCTGCCATTGCAAACCCTACTCTGGCTTTCCAAGTTCCTCGCAAATCAATTGTTTCATTAGTGCCAACTAATTGAAAAACACTACCCGTAAAACCTCCTGTCAAACTATTATTAACGAGTCTTACGGCTATGGTATTGTTGCCTGGCACTAATGTATTTGCCGGTATTGTATATCTTCGTGATGCCCATTCTGTATTGTTAAAACCCACAAATTTTCCGTTAACATAAGTCGAATCCACCTCTATAAGGGTTCCCAATTGCAAAATAGCTTGGTTTTCAGCTGTTGCACTGCTTACTTGTATGTCTTTTTTATACCAAACTGCACCAATATCTCTTTTGGTAAAAGGAACCGTTACATTCGACCAAGTTGTGGTGTTGGTAGCATTCGATTTCCAATTGTTGATGATGCCTAAATCACTATTTTTTAAAGTGGTATTCCAATTGTTTTCTAAGGTTAAGTCGTTTTGAACCGCAGTACTAACATAAACTGGATTTTTCAATAATTGAATTTCCGCTAAGGTTTCAGGGAAATTTTTCAAAGCTTTTTCACTCATCCAAGCGTGAATGGGAGTTCCACCATAACTTGCATGAATCAAACCGATAGGAACTGCTGGGTTTCTTGCATACAGTTCTTTTGCAAAAAAGTAAGCGGCTGCCGAAAATTTTAAAACATCTGTGGGATTGGCTTTGATCCATACACCATCACTCAAATCCGTTCTAGGAGTATTAAATTCATATTCTCTAGGAACATTAAAATTCCTAATTCTATCGTTTGTTGAATTACTAACATCTGTTGGATAGGTACTTGCTACACCTGACATAGCCATTGCCATATTCGATTGACCGGAACAAAGCCAAACATCGCCAATCAAAATATCATTGATTGTAATAGTATTACTTGCTGTTAGCGTCATTGTATGAGGCCCTCCTGATGGTAAATTAGATAACGGTAATTCCCAATTACCAGTAGCATTGGCCTTAACTTGATAATTTACAGTAAGGAAATTAATAGAAACAGCTTCGTTAGGAGCTGCCCAACCCCAGATTTTAATATTGGCATCGCGTTGCAAAATCATACCATTACTGATTAATTTAGGCAATCTTACTTGACAAAAAGCATTAGTTATCAATACCAACGTAACTATAAGAGCAAAATATTTTTTTGATGTTTTCATCGTTAATTTATGGTTAGAAATTAATTTACCAGTACTTTTTTCCAAGTTTTTTCAGATTCATTTTGCAATTCAAAAATGTAGAGCGCTTTTGGCAAATCACTTACGTTTACTTTGATTTCGTTGGCATTGTCTTTATTATCTATTGTTTTTACCAAAGCTCCTGTTTGGTTATAAATAGAAACTTTAGAGACATTAGTTTTAGTTTTGATGTACAATTCATCGGAAGTTGGATTCGGATAAATAAGTACTTCATCATAAAAAGAAACATCACCAACACTTAAATTAGTTGTAAAAACAGCAGTAGTAGAACCTCTGTTGATATTTGGCGCAGTGGCAATAGCGGAACCCGAACGTGACCAAACTACTTCTATAGCATTTGTAGTGTCAAAAGCCATTTGCAAATCATTTAAATCTGAATTGGTTAGCGTTCGTTCGAATGTTACCGTTCTTATCCCTAATGTCACAGTGTTTGAAATAGTGTTCCAATCTCCGTTTGGGTTGGTAGAAGCAGTAGCATCAATTACCGATGTTGTATAAACATAAACATCTCCGCTTGTAGTTGTAGCACTTGTCCCCAATCCCAAAGAGCTCCATTTATTAGAAGGTCCCGTTACAAGCAGAGTAATCTTGGAGGTGGTATTGTCCAAAGTAAATTTAGCCGTCATATCTGCATTAAAAGATATAACAGGAGTTGATTTTGATTGCGAAAATACTGATATATAAACCAATAAAAGTAGAAGTGTAATTTTTCTCATAAGCTTTATAAGGATTACTATCGATGTGAGATTAAAAATTCTGTTTTCGATACTCATTCGTATCGAAAACAGAAAATAGTGTATCCAACGGATTTGTTTTATTTCTTTTTTGGACTATTATTTCTTGATGAATTTGAAACTATATTTATTGTTGACCCTTAAAAAGTAAACCCCTGGCGCCAAATCAGATACCTCTAATTGGCTGTTTTCAAAACGAGCATTGATTTTAGCTCCTAAAATGTTATAAACGGCAATTGATTCCACTTCCTGATCACCATTTATATTCAAAACTCCGTTCGCCACAGGATTTGGATAAATAGTAAAGGCTTGTTTTTCGAATTTATTTACCGCTAGATTCTCTGCAAGTTTGCCATAAACTTCTAATTCTAGTATCCTCAAATAACTAGTGCTATTGTGTCCCGTAATGTACAATCTCACTTTTGTTGTAGTTACAGGTGCAAATGTTTTAAAAGTCGTCAATGGCGAAGCTGGATTTCCAGTAACTGTCAAAGCACTACTCCAACCCCCTGCACCCGAATTTAATGTGGCATCCCAAAATTCAAAAGCAAAATCTTTCATTGCTCTAGAAACTTCAATAGTTCGAAAACTGTCAATAGTATAAGTGCCTTGTAAATCCACTTCAATCCAAGCGGGTAAAGGAGTATAATTGACATCTCCTGAAACTCCAAAATTGGCAAACCACTGTGTAGTGCTTACATTGCCATCAACTGCATTTAATGGTAAATAAGTGGGCCCATAAGTTGAATTGGCTGTTGCAGGTTTGTTTAGGGCAATATTAGGATAGGTCGCTAAATTTAAATTGTTAGGTGCATCAATCGTCGCTTCAGGAATTGAGGGCGTAGAGACTTGGTTTCTATATGCGGTTCCAACCAATGAAATTGTTGTGTTTGAGGTATCGGTAGCGTCATTCCATCCATAAAAATGCGTACCTGAATTATAGGGAAACCAACAGTATCTTTCGATATAATCCAAGCTTTCTAGGTAAGGCAAAGCCAATTGTAAAAATCCAGCATTTATCGCTTGAGATCGAGCAGGGTTTGCGTTAAATTCGGTAATCCAAATCGGCAAACCGTACAAATTGTGCACGTTGGTTAGATAGGCTTTAAATCGATTAAAAACCTGTAAAGCCGTAGGATTGGGATTTGCTACAGGACTACTTCCCCAGTCATACCAATGCACCGCTATTACATCTATTCTTACGTCTTCAGCCTTAGCTTTGTTATAAAACTCTTCAAGCCAGCCAAAGGGCGCTTCTTCTCTTCCTCCAGGTGATACAATTCGCATACCTGTTTTCATAAAGTTTTTGTGTAAACGTACGGCTTCGTTTACATCGCATAATTTTGGAGAACCTGCAAATCCATATTGTCCAGATTGCGCATTGCAATCATCGGGCTCGTTAAAAGACATAATATAAGGACTTCCGTATTTAGCAATAAATCCCGCAATACCGGTATCACTTGTGGTTCCGTGACCCCAAGACATCGGTGCAAACTCCCAGTTTACAGTAGAGGATTCCGTATGATTCCACTGGTAACGCCAAGACGTGCTTAAATCAGTAGTCGTATCATTTCGTCCTTTTTTGGTAACCCAATTCCAAGGCAACACTCGAATGAATGATACGGTGTTTTGTAAGAGTTTAGGAAGCGTATTAATGACTAAATCACTTTCGGAGGCAATATAGTTTTTACTACTTCCGGTTCCATCAGCCTCATCAGCTATAGTGACCATAAATCCTTTTTTTAATAAAAAAGATTCTATTTTATTGTTCATTTCGCCTGGAATAGCACTTGCACTATGAATGGTGTTTACGGGAATTAATACCGGATTTCCTTGCAAATTTGCCCCTTCATAGACTGTCAAAGGCGAGGTAGTAGCATCATTGCTTCTGATCACACATCCTAAAAGGTAATAATTATCCAAACGCAAATTGGTTTTATAAACCGAAGCGATTCCGTTTACTTTTATTTGACCCAAATAGGTCAACGAAACTGATCTTGCGGAAAAATTTGTAGTTTTTATCCAACCTATTCCCGAGGTCAAATTGATTTGTACTTTAGGGGTTGTCAATCTAATTGGCGCTGTGGAGGTCAATTCAAAATAACCACCTTCATTAACGGCTACATTCCCTCCTTCTCCTGCTAAAGACTGAGCAATAAGATTTGCAGTGCTTATTCCTAGACTTCCTGTACCCACGTTAATTTCCCCATTGGCAGTAACGGTGGTTGCTACCTTATTGAGTTGTAAAGGTAAATTAATGGCTACACCCGGATCGATTGTTCCGCTAACGGGAACGACATTTGTCACTGAATTTTTCCAGTTTCCTTCGTCAAAAAAGTCATTGTTGGAAGCGCTACCTGTCCAAACTATATCTTGTGCATTGGCAAAAAAACCAAGTAATAAAAACAAAGCTGTTACTAAATGTAATTTTCTCTTCATAATAATTGTTATTTAATTATCTAAAATGTATTTATTTTGGATTATAATTTCAATAAGTAGAAATTACAATCATCCATTTTACAAATATATAAAGGCGAATAAACAATTATCGGGGTATATATGTCAATTAGTAGGTGTAATAAGTCGCAGAAGCGTATTGAAGATGATTGCTGTAAAAAAAACGTGTGTGTATTTAGAATTTTGTTTCTACTGGAAATGTTTTGAATAAGCCCGCAGATGAAACGGATTGCTAAAGCAAAACACAGATAAAAACGGATTTTCTATCTTAATAATCACTGTTGTCCGATTAAATACACGTATAGTCCCTAAGGGACAAATTTACTATTCGTAATCTTCTTGCTACCAATATTTAACCTCTACGAGGTACGCTCCGTTGGGAGCAAAATGTTGGTAGTCAAAAAACAAGTCACCAGCCTTCTAATGTCCCGTAGGGACTATATTTGTTGAAGATTTTAGTTTAACTACAATTTTAATCGGACAACAATGTTTAATAATAACAAAATCAGTAAAAACAAAGTTAACGGTACAATTAATCTCTTATATATAAATGGAATAATTAGATTCATACAAAACCTAGTAGAACCAAAATTTTACATCATAGAAGATGTAGCTTGCAACGTTTTTAATCAATTCCTTGGTAAAAACTGCTTCATTAGACAAAAATACCCCGATAGCGAATTCGGAAACCTATGATTTGAGGTTAAAAAATATTCGGATGGGGTTTAATAATGATATTTTGGGGTCTTAGAACCCCAATTTAGGGTTGGCAACCCCTATTTTGAGGTAATAAACAGCACCGATGGACTTAAAAAATATGTCATCGGACTATTGAACCACAAACTTTGGTTTGGAAACTGAAACAGAGTCCTATTTTACCACAAGCATTTGTTTAGAAACCGAAACTGAGGAGTTAAAAATCCTAATTCAAGTGGGTATTTATTATTAAAAAAATTTATAGCTACACAAAACTTATTCAAACTTATTCTTTGATAAACTTGGTTGGTTTTAAATTTTCAACCTGCACAAAATAGACTCCTTTTTCTAACTTACTGATGTCTACTTTAGAACTACTACCGGTAATAAGGACTCTTCCTGAAACATCAAAAACGGTAAATTTAGGATTACTATCCGGATGGTTTATAGTAAAAACGTCTTTTGCAGGATTCGGATATACTGATGTCTCGTCCTGTTTTTCGACTTTATTTACGGCTAAATTAGGACTCAATTGATACACTCTTACATAATCTACTAAGTACTGATTCGGAAAGGTAAGATTAGTTATACTGCCCCCAGAATCTCCGCCCAATGCCAAATTCAATAGCAAATATTGTCTTTTTCTAAAAGGGTTTTCTCCTGCACAAGCAGCACTTCCATTGATAGTGGTATTCAAATCAATCTCGTTTACCAAAGTGCCATCTACATAGATACTCATTCTGTTAAAGTCCCAATCCAAAGTCCAAATATGAAACTTTGATACCCAGTTTGGATCTTTACTAATAAAATCACTCACGGGTAACTTTGCCGAATCCCACTTGGCCTGCCATGCTGTGTTAGTACCATAAGCAAAATTACCAAGTATTCCTCCCGTATAATTTTCCATGATATCAACTTCGCCATTGGATGGCCAGTTACAACTATTACCCAATGTCCATATCGCAGGCCAAGTTCCTAGTAGATTGGTTACCTTTGCACGAATCTCAAAACGACCATACAACCACGACTGCTTGCCTCTTGAATTGATACTTGATGAAGTGTAATTAATATAATACACCCAAGCCGGCCAATTTCCTCCGGAAATAAAATTTGGATTCAATCTTGTATTTTGCGGCTCTTCCTTTCGAGCTTCAATTACTAAATTGCCATCTTTTTGAGATGCATTATTAGGTTGATACCACTGGGCTTCATTATTTCTGACAAAACCGTTTTCGAAATTCCAATTGGCAGTATTCACAGTCCCAGTTCCATTAAATTCGTCTGACCACACTAATGCATAAGGAGTTTCTGCAGTTTCGAGTAGGGAAAGATTATCGGCATTCATTTGATTGCTGCCACCAGCAGGATTACTACAATAAATCACCGCTGTTGTACTGGCGGCTCCGGTAGTGAATTTTATTGATAATTGAACATAGGAAGTGGAGGCCGTTTGTGCAGTCGATTCATTTCCTCCGTACCGTCTTACCCCCATTTGCACAACTGCAGTATTGCTCGATCTTAGCCATCCCGTCAATAAGTACGTGGTGCTTGGCGTCAAACCACTGATGGTTTGAGTAGCACTATTGCTGTCTACAGCATTTATAGAAAAACTCCCAGATTGCGGATTAGTAGTTATTCGTGTAGCTCCACTTGTGAGCGCCCAGGCCGTTGATCCGTTTTCAAAACCTGGATCAACAATAAGGTTGGTTTGCGGATACATACAATTAGAAAAAAGAAGAATTCCTATAAATGATAGCGAATACTTGAAGTTGCTTTTAAGATTGATATTTTTCATTTTTATAAAATGTTGTTGATAAAATAGTTGTTTTTCATTTGGGATACCGTAATAAAAATAGAGGCTGTATTTTTTTGTTAACTAAATTACTACAGCGTGCTATTGTTAAAACAAAATTAACAAACTAAAAAAAAACCTAAGTGGTCATATGTGTCAATTATGGGGTAATATGAGTCTATTTATAATGCGAAAAAATGATTACAAACTAGCGCCTTTTGATAAAATTTGAATTCAAATAATAAAATAAATTCAACAAATATTCCTTTTTCAATTAGAATTAAATAGGTTATTTTTTTTACAAAAGCACTCACAACATACCCTACACTAACTGCACAGTTACTACAACGATTTTTTAGGTAAACACTGTAATTTCTGACATCATCAAGCCTTTAACTCCTTGCGTTACTAGATTTGATTGATTTACCCCCACTAATTGGTTGATTTGACATATCTAAATTTAGGTAATATATCTAGTTTTGAAAAAATATTTCGGGATAAACAATTAAAGGTTGTTTTTCTGTTTTTGTGCATGTCGTTATTAAAATTAGCAACAATTATAAAATCGAAAATAAATTATGACATTAAATAAATATTCTAAAATAAAATATAAAAAACCACATCGAAAAAATTGAGAAAATTTCTCAGTACTATTTAACTAAATTTTATTAACAACTAAACATTATGAAAAAAAATTATTTTGCTAAAAATTTGAATAAGGGCTTTATAACCCTTAGTGTAATTTTTTGTGTTCTTTTTGGTACTTCAGGTTTTGCACAAAAAAACATTGCTTGGACAGGAGCGACAAATACCAATTGGAACACTCCTACGAACTGGAATTATCCAGCGATTACATCAGTAGGAACGTATGCTGGGCAACCAGAAGTTAGTCCAGTTGTGATATTTACTGCTAGTACAACTACACTTAACTTAACAGGTAATATAACCAATATTCCTGTAGGCGCTAGAGTTAGTGGTGTAGGAATCGCACCCAATACTACTGTTACAGTAGTAGGAGCTTACGATGCCACTGCAAAAACAACCCCATTTACTCTTAGTGCTGCAACAACAGCAGGATCTGATGTTGCTGGAAACAGATTGTTGTTTCAATATAATTCTAAAATTACGTTAACAGCTGCGAACACCGAAATAGCTGTTGGAGACGATGTATCGGGTTTTGGAATTCCAATGGGTCTCAAAATTGCTGAAATAGATGCCACTCAAAAAATAATTACTATTACAGGAAACAATATAGCTGGTGTTGGTACTCCAGGAACAAATGTTGTGTTTACTTTCGCTACTCCCAAAGCAGCTACTGGTGCACCAGGTATTGTTGATATTGCAGTGATTAGTAATGGTGCAAACCTAACGCTTGCTGGTGGGTCTTATTATTTAGGCGGACTTACTATCAGCAATAAAACTGGCGCTCAAACGGGTTCTACTTTGAACATCCCTTTAGATGCGGAGGTTTTTATCGAAACTTTAACCAGCGAAGGGCTTTTAATAAAGGGAGGAAATATCGTTAATAACGGTTTTATAGATATTAAAAGTTCTTTTGGCGACAGTACCAATAAAGCAATTTATGGATCAAATAATACTGCGGCTGCTTACGGTATTACCTTCGGACTTCCAGAGGTTGTGCCAAGTGTTCCTGTAGAATATATGTATTCTGGAACTGGAACTTTAAAAATTGACACATCAGTTGGTAACAATTTCAGTGGTGGAATTTTATTTAACGGTGCAGCTGCCAACGCTTCCAATGCAACTTATAAACTTCTTTTTAATGGCACTCTTATCCCGTTGCTTTCTGCTGTAAAATCAGCAACTGGAACTGCAACTACACAATTTATTAGAGCAGTAGGAATTGGAACATTAGAAAGCTGTAAAGTAATACTTGGAGGTGCCGGTTTCGATATGGGAGATTCATTATCAGGAGCCAGCAATGGATTACTTGCGGTATCAGGTGGTGGTGTTAATGTAACCATAGCTACTGGAACAACTATCAATCACTTTTCTGCTATAACTAACCCATCACCTTTATTTTCTATGTATGTTTTTGGTGGCACCTCTATTCCTGCCTTCATCAACAACAAAGGAACTGTCAATGCTAAAGGAGTGATGTTAAGAAGCCCTATATCTATGAGTGCTCAAAATAATGGCGTTGTTAATCTTGTAAATGATGGAACAATAGATATCGATGTAAATTCTACAACAGGAGGTCAAGGAGGTATTGCAGTAACAAATAATGGCGGAGCTACTCTTCAAGCCGATGTTAACATAATCAACAAAGGTACATTTACAATAAAAACGCTATTGAGTGGCCCTAGCTGGGGTGCTCCTATAAACATGACCACTTTCTCAGGTGCTCCTAATTTACACATTACAAATAGCGGCACGTTGAATCTTATAGGGTCTAATCACAGTTTTGGCGCAAGACCTTTCAATCCTGACCCTGCGAATGTTACCCAGACTGGAGCTTCTAGAATAACCAATACTGGAACCATTAATACAAATACAGAGATTAGAAGTTTTTATACTATTAACTCAAGTACAGGAAAAATCAATTTCGCTAGCACTTCAGTTAGCCCACTCAAATTATCCACTTTTACAATTCCTATCGGAGCGGCAGCAGCTGTAGGTACTACTTACACTGATTCTAACTCTAATGTATATACTGTAGCCGTTGCAAAAGTAGCAGCAACAGGTACTGCCTTAGTAACTCATGTAGCCTCCAATATTGTAAATCCTGCTACCATATTAGCTTCAGTTGAACCTCCAGTAGCAGCCTCAGCTCTTACTAAAACAGGTGCTGGATCTGGAGATGCCTCAATAATTTACACAGCTCTTACAACCAATAATTTCAATGCGTTGTTTGCTAATACAGCAAATAGTGGAACTATTAATACCAATCCTGGAACTACTTTAATGACAGGTATCACCGGATTTAATTCTGTTGAAGCTTCTAGCATATTATCACCTGGTGGAGACACTGCAAACGGGCTAGTGAGTTATTCTGAAATAGCAGGCGATGCTACAATACTTCGCGGTACTCTAAAAATGCAAGCTACGGGTAGCGTAACTCCTGGTGTTGACTTTGATGCAATGAGATTGACAGGTTCACTAGACACCATAGACATTTCTGGAGCTACTCTTGATGTAACCGGAATTTATACACCAACTGTTTTGACTACAATAGATATTATCACAACATTTATTGACCCAGCTCCTATAGATCCTTTAAGCGATAGATCAGGAGGAGTTATTGGAGATTTTGCTTCTGTTGTGGGATTGCCTGCAAAATGGACCGTAGTTAATACAGGTGGTTCAGGAGGAAAAATACGATTAGTTTATGATCCAAATCTTTCTGTGTCTCAATTTAATGATGCTAAATTCAGCTATTACCCAAACCCAACTAGAAGCCAATTGAATATTTCTGCTACAAAAAACATTAGCAAAGTAGAACTTTTCAATCTTTTGGGACAAAAAGTACAAAGCAACACTGTAAATGCAAACCAAAAACAATTGGACATTGCTAACCTACAAAATGGAATTTACCTAATGGAAGTAACCATCGAGAATGCAAAAGAGTCATTTAAAATTGTAAAACAATAGTTTAAGTAACGCTAAAAATAAACCGCAAGTTCACAAATTGAACCACACTTCCTTTTATTAATTTGTGAAATTGCGGTAATTTTTTTTAATCGCTTACTATATAAAGTACGTTTTTAAAGCGTTTTTAAAAATTACTTATTACAACCTAAACTAAAAAACCAAGAAATACCTAATAGTATGAATTCTTATCAAAATTATTATTTATGAAAAAAAATTACTTTTCAAAAAATACAATCAAAACCGGAATAATAGCGCTATTATTTCTTTTTTGTGGCTTGTTTAGCCAAACGGCTGTGGCTCAGGTACAAGCCACTTTTACTTGGAAAACAACTGGTGGTGTAGATAACAGTTGGACTACTCCTGGTAACTGGACAAAATCAGGTACTACTACTGGAGCTGGTGCAGCCGATACGTATCCTGGTGAAACACCGGGAAGAAGATTTGACATTGCTATTGTAGCAACTGGTGCAACTGCCGTTACACCAGCTATTCCAGCTAGAGTAGATGCCTACTCTGTGTATCGATTGGATATTAATAATTCCGCAACTGTTCCTGCAGGTGCTGTAGTAACTGTAGATAGCGGAGCAACTTTAAATGTTGGTGATCAAAACTCAAACCAAGTAAGACTTGCTGGTGGTACACTGATAAATAATGGTGCTGTAAACATTAGCACAACAGGTGCAGGTTTTTCAACTGCTGGCCCGCCAGTTAGCAATTTTCCTGCCACTGGAATCATTTGTCTATTACCAATCGCATTACCAACTGAACCTACAGAATATGGATATAAAGGCACAGGAACTCTAAGTATCAGCTTGCCAAATGCGAATTTTGCAAATGCAGCTTTTTTCTATTCTAACGGAACTAGCGCAACAGCTGCTATAGCCAATGCAACTTATAAACTAGTATTAAACAATCCAACATTAAGTTATAATCAGGCTACAACACTAGCCATTGGTGCAATCAGAACAATTGGTATAACTAATGCAAGTCACTTTTCCCCTAAATTACTTATCAGCGGAACTGGATTCACAGTTGGAACACCTGCCGCGCCCTATATTGGTTCTTTGCTTGGTTTAGGTGCTGGAACTAATGTTACTATTGACACGGGAACATCTCTTACGTTTCATAGTAAAGATACAAATATATCAGCTATTGTAACGAGTTTCAGTTCGTCGGCGGCTGTGGTAGGACCTCCTGCTTTTACTACAACAACTTTAAATTTAACAAACAAAGGAACAATCAATATCCAAGGAGCTTCATCAAGAAGTGGTTTCTCTTTTGCCACAGGGGGTACTGCAACAAATAGATTTGTAATTACAAACGAAGGTACTTTGACTGTTAATTTGATTTGTTCAAGAGCGCAAGATGGAGCATTTGCAACATCAGATGGTGGAGGTTCACACCTCGATAATTCATGTAGGCTAATCAATTCAGGTACAATGAGCCTAACAAATCCTTTGGGATCTGCAATATATGCTTCTCAATCCTATAACTCTCCTCCATTAATTGTAACCAATAGTGGCACTTTAAATCTAGAAGGGGCTTTACTTAGTGGTTCTCCAACATTTGTTAACAATCCTAATATAAAAGGATATATCAATAATACTGGTCTGATAAACACGAATAATGAATTAGGAAATGTTGTTTTTACGAATAGCAGTACAGGGACTATTGCTTTTGCAAATGCAGCAGCAGGAGCAACAACAAACGGATTAGCTACTGGAACATTTGCTATCAACGATGGTAAAATTCTAACAGGTTCAGCTAAAATGAATACTTTAGGATTAATTGCTGCCTTTTCGGCTACAAGTAGCATAGAACCAGGTGGAACCGGAAAAGGTATTGCTGATTTCAACAAAGCAGCGGCTGTAGTTCTTGGTAAATTAGTAGTACAAGTAGATGGCAACACTGTTGCAGGAACTGATTTTGACCAAGTAAAAAACTCTATCGGAACTATAGATGTTACAGCAGCAACATTAGATGTAACTGGAATTACAGGTATAGCATCTCCTGTAGATATTGTTCTTGCAACGGGTACAATCGCAGGTCCTTTTGCTTCCGTTGTGGGTTTAACCACAGGATGGTCTGTGGATTATAGCACGCCTTCAAAAGTGCAATTGGTATATGAACCAGCTTTGGGAACAACTCAATTTGCGAATGCTAAATTTAGCTACTACCCCAACCCAACTAGAAGCCAATTGAATATTTCTGCTACAAAAAACATTAGCAAAGTGGAACTTTTCAATCTTTTGGGGCAAAAAGTACAAAGCATCACTGTAAATGCTAACCAAAAACAATTGGACATTGCCAACCTACAAAATGGTCTTTACCTAATGGAAGTAACCATTGAAAACAACAAACAATCTTTTAAAGTGGTAAAACAATAATTTATAATTAAAAAAAACGAACCGCAAATTCGCCATTAAAACCCAATGTGCTTTTGATACCAACGAATTTGTGGTTCATTTTAAATCATTATTACAATACCTATTTTTTAAATACAATTAACAACAACAACCGGGGGAAACCCCAAACACAATTAATACCAACCAAAAACAATTTCTTATGAAAAACAATTTCTTTTCGAGCAAAAAACCTAAAATAGGTGTATTAGCTCTATTATTTATCTTTTGCGGCCTTTTCACCAATACGGTGATGGCACAAAAAGTGCAAACTTGGACAGGAAATGCAGGCACCAGTACTGTATGGGCAACTGCAGCAAACTGGAGTCAAACCGGTGCTACATTCAACCCGACTGGGACCACAGCAATTGGCGCTGCTCTTGTTACTGTAGCCAGCACTGCCGATTTGACTACAGGAGATACCGTTATCGGTACTGGTGTTCCAGCTAACACTACAATAACTGTAAACAGCGCAACAACATTTACTATGAGTGCTAATGCTACTATTGCGCTCAGTACTACTGTTAACCTTACATTTAGATTTGTAACTGCAAAAACTGGAGCAGTACCCAGTTCTACAGATGTTGCTGTTTTAAATTCAAATCTTATAGACCCACCAGTTATTACAGGTTCGGTAACCGTGAGAAGATTTGAAATTAGTAATACTTTTGGTACTACTAATGGACCAACTTTTACAATACCTTTTGGAACTACTTTTATTTGTAACAGTACTGTAGCAAACTTTATTACAGTTGCCGGTGGCAACATTGTGAACAATGGAACATTAAGTATAACTAATCCTACTATGGGTGCGATAGCGGGTGTTGGTGTCAGTTTTCTTACACCAATACAAGCACCAAGTTCTGCAACTGATTATGGCTATTCTGGTAGCGGATTAATAAGTTTTAACCTTCCCGCTGTTACAACAGCCAATGGTGGAGTTTTTAGCACTTCTTGTATCAACGCATTTAGTACAATTAGATTGCTATTTAATGGAACAAACGATTTCACCTTAAGCGCAACAGTTGGAACTTATATTATAAGACATGCCGGAGGATTGGGTTCTTCTCCGCTTGTTATTGGTGGGGCTGGACTGACACACGGAACTGTTGGATCACCTAAAACAGGTGGAATATTTAGTTTTGGTAGTCAATCGACCACGACTGTAAATGCTGGGACAACACTTAATATGTATAGTGCAGGTACAAACAATACAAGAGGTATCACCGCTTTTGGGCAAAGTGCTAACGCTCTAACTTTCACTAATAACGGAGTTATTAACATTCTGGGCACCTCACTTGCTAGTGGTATTGGTTTTAGTACGGGTACTTTAGCTTCAGCTATACCTTTCACCTTTACAAATACAGGTACTATAAATGTTGACATAAGTACGGCGCCCGCTCAAGCAGCTTTGACCATAAGTAATGGTGGTGGTGCAGGTGCTACAGGTACTTTAGTAACTTTTACCAATTCTGGAATACTAAATCTTAAAAATTCAGCTACGGCTTTAGGCGCAGGGTTTCCTATATTTGCTCAAAATGCAGGTGAGGCACCACCGATGTTAATCGTAAATCATGGATTTATTGATTTGGTGGGTTCTACTTTTAGTTATGGTTCAAAAGTTTCAGTTACTAACAATGGTACTATTAATACCAATAGTGAACTAAAAAGTTTTAATGTTATTACTAACAGTGCAACGGGAATTATAAACTTTAATAAAACAGCCGCAACTGCAACAACTAAATTAGTTACATTTAATGGTATTCCAGCAGCTACTACATCAGGTTCATTAGGAACAACTATAACAGAAGGTGGTAATACTTATGCTATTCTAATACAAAAATTTACTAGTGGTACTTCAATAACTGCAGTTGTTCTATCAGGAGTAACACCTACTGCATCAGGAACACTTGCTCGTGGCACTAGTGCGGGTACGGGTACACTGTCATATACATCAGTTTCTGTTTCACCAATTAATGGTGCTCTATCAGCAACTACGCCAGCAAACTCTGGTACAATTAATTTTGGCACAGCCTCTGATCTAAATATTGTTTCTGGTTTAACAACAACAAGCACAAGCACCTTAGCGCCTGGAGGGTCTACCGGTAAAGGAATCCTAACATATGATGCTACTGCTACACTAAATGGAAAGTTAGATATACAAGTTGCAGGTAATACTGCTGCTGGTGTTAATTATGACCAAATTACTAATTCAGCTACTAACGGTGGTTTTAATATTTCGGGAGCAACACTAGATGTAACTGGCATATCAGGGACAGCTAGCCCAATAGATATTATCGTTGCTAGTGGTAGTGGTGCAATCACAACAACTTTTCAATCAGTTATTGGCCTACCAAACGGTTGGTCAGTTAATTACGATACCGCATCAACACCTGATAGAGTACAATTAGTGTATTCAGCTGTTTCGCCTACTGGGAAAACTTGGCTTGGAACAAGCACAGTTTGGACGAATTCAGCAAACTGGAATCCAGCTGGAGCGCCAGATCAAAACTCGGATGTAACCATTGTAACGACTGATAATCAACCAGTAATTGCAAGCAATGTAAACATCAACTCTTTGACAATTACTTCTGGTAATTTAACAGTAAATTCAGGTTTTAATTTAACTGTTACAGGTGCTGTTGTCAATAATGGAGGAACTATGACTCTTGCCAATAATGCGAACTTGATTCAAGGAGGTACAACTAATTCAAACACAGGAAATATTACTGTAAACAGAAATAGCAATGCGTTAAGCCGATTAGATTTCACGCTATGGTCTTCGCCAGTGACAAACGCAAGTCAGTTTTTAACGACTTTTTCTCCTTTTACATCACAATCGCCAAGTCGTTTTTACGATTATTCGGAAACTACAAATCAATATACAATTATTGCTAGTCCAACGACAACTACATTTGCAACGGGTCAAGGATATCTAATCCGTGTTCCGAATGATCATACTGCATCAACAATTTGGAATGGTAGTTTCTCAGGAGTGCCTAACAACGGTACAATTAATAAATCTATAGCCTATGCAGGAGTAAATAATGGGTACAATGCAATAGGAAATCCATATCCATCAACCATAGATGCAGCAGCATTTATCGCAGCCAACACAGCCAATATAGAAAGTAGCTTGTATTTCTGGAGAAAAGTGAATGCAGCAACAGGTTCTGCATATGCAGTATATAACCCAATGGGATCAACCATTGCTACACCAAGTAGTGCATTACCAAACGGAACAATACAAGTAGGTCAAGGTTTCTTCGTGAAAGCAAAAAGTGCTTCTAGTGTGAACTTTACTAATGCGATGCGTGTAGCCAATACTGCCAATCAATTTTTCAAAACCAAAGAAGTAGCTAAAGACCGTTTATGGTTGAATTTGACCGCTACTTCAGGAGCTTTCAGTCAAGCGTTAATAGGATATACTGCTGATGCTACTTCAGGTGTAGATATATATGATGCAAAATTCATCAACGATAGCCCTGTAGCTTTAACCTCTAGTATCAATAGTGAAGAATACAGCATTCAAGGTCGTCCTACATTTGATGCAACAGATGTTGTAGCATTGAACTTCAAAACGGATGTAGCTGGTGATTACAGCATTGCTTTAGACCATTTTGATGGTGTTTTTGCAGCTGCACAAGACGTGTATTTAGTAGATAATACTACTGGAGCTGAAACTAATTTGAAAGAAGGAGCCTATACATTCAATGCAGCAATTGGAACAGACAACACTAGATTTTCATTGAAATACCAAAAAACATTGAAAGTAATCGATGCTGCTTTAGACAATAACAGTGTTAGTGTGTATCAAAACAACGGTGCTATTTACATCAATTCAAAATCAGCAGCTATCAGTAGCGTTAGAGTTTTTGATGTACAAGGAAGATTGCTTGCCGAACAAAGAAATGTAAAAGCAAACACTGCTGTAATCTCTAATTTGAGAGCTAAAAATCAAATTCTTCTTGTAAAAGTAGTAGGAGAAGATAACAGTGAAGTTTCTAAAAAAATAATGAATTAAAAAAACTATAAAGATGAAAAATAACATTTTAAGATTATATATACTTGCTTTTTACCTTTGTTCCACCTTTGTTATGTTTGCTCAACCAGGAGCAGGTGGTTCTGGAATAGATGATGATGGAACTGCCGATGCTACTCCAGCGTCTATTGATGATTATGTTTGGGTATTGTCAGCCATAGGAATGCTTTTAGTGTTTCTAAAATTCAGAGCAATGTACAAACAAGGAATTAATTCTCAAGAATAAAAAAAAACCATATTGTTTTTGTTTTAAAACCCTGTTCCATTTTGGATCAGGGTTTTTTTTTGCTTTAAATTTATATGGATTAACTATAGCTCTACTGGAAATGTGGTGAAATTTTAATCCCATAGCTTTCAGTACAAATACATAGATTTTGAAGGCGTTTCGATTATAAATCACTGTTGTCCGAGGAAACACCCATATAGTCCCTACGGGACAAATTGGATATTTGTAATCTTCTTGCTACCGATATTTAACCTCAACGAGATATGCTCCCTTAGGATCAAAATGTTGGTAGCCTCAAAACAAGTCAGCCGTTTTATAATGTCCCGTAAGGACTATATTTGTTGGAGATTTTAGTTTTTCTAAAATTTTAATCGGACAGCAAAGATTATAAATAGTGAACATAGTCATACCGTTATGTATTGCTTCGCTAGTTAGCTTACAATGCCATTAGGTTAAGAAAAAAAAGAGATGAAATTGACACCTAGCAGGTTAACAGGGCATTCGCTTTTAAAAATTTCCGCCACGACCCGAACGAAGTGAACTGGCGTAGCAATTACACTAATAAACACGAATTAGAAATGTTTTTTATCACACGAATTCTTAGAAAGAAATAAAATTAGTGCAATTCAATTTTAAATTTGATAGAAATTAGTGATAATTAGTGTAATTCGTGGCTAACTTTTTTTTCTTTTTTTTAAAAGCGAATGCC
>JAYVIK010000028.1:0-18631 GCA_043770265.1 Flavobacterium sp.
GTAGATTTGTGGAATGAGTTAAAAGAGCAGAGTAATCTAATCACTTTTAATTTAGAGAATAACAGTTTCAAAGAACGCTTGACCGAGCTTAATGGTATAATGCAAAACCTGTTGTGCATTGAGCAATATTTTGCTTTTCCTGGCGCTGATTTGACCAATCAAATCATTAAAGCGGTCGAAAAATCAGAGTTTGTAGCCGTTAGCCATCGGGTTTCCGAAATTGTTGCTTTGTTGGTTAGCGAAGATTATCGCACCCATCCAGAATTAAAACCTGAATTTTTTGAAAGTATAAACAACAACAAGAATAAAAAAAAATTAGATGCCAAAAGCAATTTTTTTGAAGTTTTGTATGTGGAAGATTTATCGGATAATGAAGAAAAAGAATTAAAAAAGAAATCGAAATCATTAATAGATTCTAGGGACAATTTTTCCTACGATTTGGTTGTTCAACGTTCATTTCAAGACGCCTTAATTTGTCTTTTTTTTAATTATAATATTCAAGTTGCAGTCATCAGGTCTGCGCCTTTGCAATATTCAAAAAACATCAATAAACTAATTAAACCATTTATTCAAAATGTTTTAAAAATTGAGTTAGATGGCGTTTCCGACCAAGATTTGGGAACTTTGCTAGGCAAATACATTCATCAATTTAGACCGGAATTAGATATTTATTACATTACCGATACTTCGCTTACGCATTTGGAAGACAATACTGTAAAAACATTTCGCCGTATTTTTTACCGAATGGAAGATTTACAAGAACTGCATTTATCAATCATTAGCGGTATCAACGAACGCTACGAAACTCCTTTTTTTACAGCACTTTCTGAGTACAGCAAACGTCCAATAAGTGTTTTTCACGCAATGCCAATATCCAGAGGAAATTCTGTTTTTAAATCCAGATGGATTTCTGATTTTGGCGATTTTTATGGTAGAAATGTATTCTTGGCAGAAACATCGGCCACAAATGGTGGTTTAGATTCCTTATTGCAGCCGACAGGTCCATTGAAAAAAGCACAAGAAAAAGCAGCTAAAGCCTACGGTTCTGAGCATACTTTTTTTGTCACAAACGGCACTTCTACATCCAATAAAATTGTGCAACAAGCCTTGATAAAACCCGGCGACGTTGTGTTGATTGATAGAGATTGTCACAAGTCGCATCATTACGGATTGGTACTCGCAGGAGCATTTCCTGCCTATCTTGATTCTTATCCAATGGAAGAATATTCTATGTATGGCGCTGTTCCGTTGAGGGTTATAAAGGAAAAATTGGTATCGTTGAGTCAAGCGGGAAGGTTAGACAAAGTAAAAATGCTTTCGTTGACCAATTGCACTTTTGATGGTTTGGTGTACAATGTCGAAAAAGTAATGGAAGAAGTTTTGGCTATAAAGCCAGATATGGTCTTTTTGTGGGATGAAGCTTGGTTTGCTTTTGCCAGTTTTACCTACACTTTCAAGCAAAGAACCGGAATGTATGTTGCACAAAAATTATTCAATAAATACAAAACACCCGCTTACAGAGAGAAATATAATGCGCATATCAGTGCTTTAAAAAAGGGCGAAATTCCCGCAATGCCAGATCCAGACAAAGTAAAAATTAGAGTTTATGCTACCCAAAGCACACACAAAACATTGTCTAGTTTTCGTCAAGGTTCGATGATTCAAATATGGGATGAAGAATTTAGCAGAGGTGTTTCCGATGCGTTTCACGAATCGTATATGACACATACCACAACGTCTGCAAATTATCAAATTCTTGCTTCGCTTGATGCAGGAAGAAGGCAAGTTGAACTAGAAGGTTATGAACTTGTAGAAAAAAGTATTGAAATGGCTTTGATTCTTCGTGCCAAAATGAAAGACCATCCAAAGCTAAGTAAAATCTTTAATTTTTTATGCCCGAATGATTTAATTCCAAAAGAATTCAGAAGCAATGGTGATACTGAATATTACAATGTAGAAAAAGGCTGGGATCGAATGGAAGAATCTTGGGAAAAAGATGAATTTGTACTAGATCCAACCAAAATTACATTATCCGTTGGAAAAGCTGGAATCACTGGCGATGCCTTCAAAAATAAATATTTGATGGATCGTTTTGGCATTCAAGTCAATAAAACCTCAAGAAATACAGTTTTGCTAATGACCAATATTGGTACCACCAGAGGCAGTGTTACTTTTTTGATTAATGCGCTTTTGCAAATTGCCAATGAACTAGAAGACAACAACCGATCGTTAAATAAACGTGAAGCTGAAATCTCTAAAAAACAAATTCAATCTTTGATCAAAGATGTGCCGCCTTTGCCCAATTTCAGTAGTTTTCATAATTCTTTTCTAGCTGCACCAGGCGTTCCAGGCGGGAATCTTCGGGAGGCATTTTTTCTGGGTTATGAAGAAGATCTGTGCGAATATGTACTTTTAAATGATTGTCTAAAGGCATTAGAAAATAAAAAAGAATTGGTTTCTACCTCGTTTGTAATTCCTTATCCGCCAGGATTTCCAATTTTGGTTCCAGGCCAAATGGTTAGCAAAGAAATCATTCAATTTATGTTGGCGTTAGATGTAAAAGAAATCCACGGTTATCGAGCCGATTTGGGATTGAAAGTATTTGCTGTGAAAGCTTTAAACAGAAAAAACACCGTATCTGCAATGGGAGCAATGTATGCGATGCAAGCCATTCAAGCTGGAGAGAAAAAGTAAAATAAAAATAGTAAATTAAAGTATATGTCAAATTTCAATCAGAACATACCAACTCTAAAAGGATTAAGTGAAATCAAACATTTTTTTCGTGAAAATAAAACACCAATTTATTTTATAAGTGCTACTAATTTTAATTTATTGGGAATGGACGAATGGATTTCTAATTTCAAATTCATAAGTCATATTGATTCTTATGGTGGAGAATATGAAAATTTATTTTCACCTTTAGAAATTGATCACGAAGATTTTACTAGCATCGAAGACATCAACAATTATTTGTTGGTGCATCCAGAGGTTATCGAATATATCAATTCACGAAAAGTAGATGGACAAGCTGGAAAAGCACTTTTTTTGATGTTCAACGAGAAAACAGAGCAACTAGCCAGAATTTTGGGACTAGATGTTTGTTTTCCATCGGCACAACTCCGCACTTTTTTGGACAATAAAGTCAACACCAACAGAATTGCCGAAAAAGCTGGTGTAGCTTGCGTTCCCAACGTGCTTTCTAAAGTGACAAGCTATGAACAACTTCGAGAAGTGTCTGCAACTTTAGGTGAAAATCTTGTGGTACAAACTCCTTTTGGAGATTCCGGGCACACTACTTTTTTTATTTCAAATGAAGAGGAATACAACCTTTATGCAGAAGAAATCCTCAAAGAAGACGAAGTAAAAATTATGAAACGCATCAATTGTAAAGGCACTGCTATTGAAGGCTGTGTTACCCAACACGGTACAATTGTCGCTCCACTAATGACTGAATTGGTAGGTTTTGATGCTCTTACTCCTTACAAAGGGGGTTGGTGTGGCAACGAAATCTATCCAAATGCATTTAATGCTGATATTAGAGAAAAAGCAAAAGTTTACACCCAACGATTTGGTGATCAATTGCGTAAAGAAGGTTACAAAGGGTATTTTGAATTGGATTATTTGATAGACCAAGACAATGGCGAAGTTTATTTGGGAGAATTAAACCCAAGAGTTTCAGGCGTGAGTAGTTTGACCAATCATTCTAAATTCGCAATGACCGATGTGCCATTATTCTTGTTTCATCTGCTGGAATGGATGGACATTCCTTATGAAATCAACGCAGATGAATTAACAAACCGATGGGCTCAAGCTCAAAATATGGACAGTTGGAGTCAATTGGTTTTAAAGCATACTCGAAAAACACTGGAGTTGGCAACCAAAGTTCCAAGATCTGGAATTTGGGAAATGAAAAATAATGGGAATATCAATTTCAAAAAAATGGATGCACATCGACAGTCTATTGTTGGAGACAATGAAGCTTTTTTTATGCAAATCACTCAAGAAAATGACTATCTGTACGAAGGCGCCGATCTTGGGATTTTGTTGTTAAGAGGAAGGTTAATGTCCGATGATTTTCAATTGTCAGCAAGAGCAAACCGATGGATTCGAGCTATAAAAAAACAATATTCCTCGGATATGCTAGATATGGGAGCACTCACTGAAGAAGAATTATTGTTGGAATTAGAAGGCGGTTACAAAATGCTTTAATCAGCAAATTTTTTTCCTTCTTTTATTTTTACATATAGAAATGCAATAATACTTGAAAGAAGTAAAATGCCAATAAATGCTGCTAGTAAAATAATAGTATTATCGATGCTTTTATAAATGGCCGTTGAAATATTTCCAATTAAAATCCATTGTATAACATAGATAGCCGTTACATTTTGGCCTAACCATTTTATGTATTTGAAGACTAAAGATTGACCAAGAAAAACATCCACTTCATTGATTATAAAGCCATAAAAAGCCATAAAAATCGTGGTCCATAAGAAAAATTTCAAACCGTGATGGTAATAAGAGTTCAAATTTGAGGATAGGGCTATGGCATAATTTAAAGTAAAAAATAAAAATACTATCATTAACAAACAAATTGAAATTTTAACAATAGGTTTTGACAGAATTTTAAAGTCAATTTTACTTTTAAAAAAAATCATTCCCATTAACGGATATGAAATCCAAGGAAAAAGCGGAAAATAAGACCAAGAAGAACTTCCATAGAAAAAAGCAGATAGGTATTTAAGAAAAATAAAATCGGTTTTGTAATGCAATAAAAATCCTCCTAAGAAGGCCGAAAACAATATTAAAGCAATTGATATGAACTTATTTTTATAAAACACTTTTTTTATTAAAGTAATAATAATGAGACTTAAACCAGCACATTGCAAAACATCTACACCAAATAAATAAGGAAAAATGTCAAATTCGATTGGACTGGCACTGTGTTTTACAAATAAATTAAAATTCAAAGCTACGTTCAATAGCATACCTAAAAAGAAGATTTTGAAACCTCTCCATATTTGGAGTGAATTGCTTTGATTGGAGTAGGCAATAAAATATCCGAATACAAATAAAAAAACGGGAGCCACAAAAGGACCTCCTAAGAAAAGTAAAAAACGACCTGTTTTGCTATCAAAAATGGAAACATTTGCAAATAATTCAATAATATGAACCTGAATCATTAATAGTACAGCGATGCCTTTTAATAAATCTGCAATTTCAAATCGTTTATTCATTTAGTATAAATTATATCGCAATCCAAAAAAACCTCTAATTCCTTGATTTGGGCCATAAACATAGCTGGTGTCAAATTCGGGAGCAAAGGGATTATTTGCACTAGTAATTAAAAATGGATTGTTTTGCTTTGGTGTAAAGTTAAGTAGATTTTTTACGCCTCCAAACAATTCAAAGTTTTTCCAACCAGTAAATGTAAATTGTATGTTTTGCAAACTGTACCAAGGCGAATTTGGGCTTCTAGGATCCGTATCGCTTAACAAAGGCAATAGCATTGGGCCATACAAATTGCCGGTGTAATCAATTGCTAAATCAATTGCGTTAATTTTATAACTAATGGCCCAAGTGGCTGTAAATTCTTCGGTCAATAATGGTCTCATTTTTACACCATTTTCAACATTGGATACATCCATATACGTTGCGCCAACTATAAATTTTAATCCGTTTGTGAAATTGAGGTCTGCATTACAGCTAATTCCTTGACTCAAAGCATAACCATCAATGTTGTCATAAATTATTTTATTGGGATCAGCTTCGTAATCGGGAATTATTTTATTGCTAAAACGGGTATGAAATGCGGTAGTTTCAATGCCCAAAAACGTTCCATTATCGAAGTAGATTTTCTTGATGTAATTCAAATTAGCATTTATTGATTTTTCAGGATTTAAATTGTTCGCAATAACAACTTCTCTGGCACCAGTTAAAGCAGCGTGATCTTCGGTAAATAAATTGACGACTCTAAATCCGGTTCCAGCGTTAAAACGAAGGATGTTATTGTCGTTGATTTTCAATTTATAAGCGATTCTCGGAGTCAAGATACTGCCGTGAATGGAATTGTAATCGTATCGCAATCCCAATAAGACTTTGTGTTTCTCGCTAAATGCAATTTCATCTTGTACAAAAATACCGGGAAGCCAAGTTTTTTCTGGATTGTTTTCGTTCAAAATAGCCGTTGCTGGTGTGTTATCGTCGTAATAAGTGTATCGGGAAGCGATTCCGGTAAGCAAGTCATTTTTGCCAATTTTCTTGTCCCAAGTCAGTTGTATGAATCCAATTTTCTGATTCGCAATATAAGAGGTAGTCCCATACCGACTGTCTTGATAGTGGGCTGTTCCAGAGAACGCCAACATCAGTTTTTCAGTAGTTGGCAATTGATAACTTCCCAATAATTCGCCTCGTTTAGTGTAAATACTTTCGCCATAAATTTCATTTCCACCTCGGTATTTTTTCTCCCAGCGCACATCACCGCCCCAACGATCTTCGTACATTCCGCGAGCAGCAATGGTAAAAATGCGGTTTTGATTTCGATTGAAGTTCCATTTGTTGAATATCGAAATTCTGTTTTGAGCCGTTACATCGGTAAAACCATCTTTATCATTGTCAATGGTTTGATCGTAATTGAAATAATTTAGACCCAAAAGCGAAGTTGCTGTTTTGCCAATATTAAATTTTGCTCCAAAATCGACATTGGTTTCTAGCCAAGAAGTGGTAAATATATCGGCAGAAAATAGGGGAGCATTAGTTGGATTTTTGGTAATAATATTGATTAAACCTCCCACGGCTTCGCTTCCGTACAAAGAAGAGGCTGGACCTTTTACAATCTCAATGCGTTCTACTAGCGAATTTGGAATGCCAGACAATCCATAAACGGTAGAAAGGCTGCTCACAATAGGCATTCCATCAATCATCACCGAAGTATAAGGACCTTCCAATCCGTTGATGTGAATGTCGCCCGTGTTGCAAACGCCGCAGTTGAGTTGAGGTCGCACGCCGTTTACATTTTGCAAGGCTTCATAAATACTGGCCGTTGGGTTTTTCTTGAAGAAAACAGGACTGTAAACTTCAACAGGCACTGCACTTTCCAGTCGTTTTACCGCTTTTAAAGTTCCAGAGACTACGACTTCGTTGAGGTGGTTTTCGACGTTTGTTTTTGCAAGGCTGTCCTTTTCTGTTTTAGAAATTGTTTTTTGGGAGTAGGAAAAGTTTAGTGCGAACAATAATGTAAAAAATAAATATTTCATCGGAGTAAATTAAATTTTAGACAAATCTAAAAATTATATTTGGTTAATAACAACATTGCAGTACTATATTTTTTATGATTAAAAAAACGGCTCATTAAATCACTTCAATGAACCGTTTTACAATCTAGAACAAAACATACTATTATTTTTGATAAAAGTTAGTCCTTTAAATAAGCCGTTTCAGCCTCTGTAGTTGAAGCTCGTGGAATAGGAAACGGGTCTTTGTTAGAGAAATAACCATCTTGTAAATCCATAATTTCATCAGCGGTGCAAAGGCATTTTTCTAACTGTTGTCGCACTTCTTTTTCGTCGAAATTGATGCCGATAAAAACCAATTCGTTCAGTCTATCGCCATAATCAGAAGTCCATCGTTCTTCGATAATTTCCTGATTTTCTACAAAATTGTTAAAAGTCATTCGTTCGCCAAGTGGCATACTTGCCCACCAAACGCCAGCGCCTTCGGCTTTTGTAGAGCCGCCTGCTTGACTCCAATTGATAGCTTGTTCAGGACGAGATGCTATCCAAAACAATCCTTTGCTGCGGATGATGGTTTGGGGGAAATTAACAATGAAATCCCAAAAACGATAGGGATGAAAAGGTCTCTCGTCTCTAAAAACAAACGAACTAATACCGTATTCTTCGGTTTCGGGTGTGTGAATTCCTTCTAATTCTTGAATCCAGCCTGCTGATACTTCGGCTTCTTCATAATTAAATAAGCCTGTGTTGATAATTTCATTTGGATTGACCTTACCCATTATTGAGCAAATAATTTTGGCTATTGGATTTAATTGTTTTATTGTTGCCAATAAAATTTCTTGTTGTTTTGTTGTAATCAGATCCGTTTTGTTCAAGATAATAACATTGGCAAACTCAACTTGGTCTACTAATAAGTTTACAATGGTTCGGGTGTCATTTTCTATATTTTTAGCTTTTATTTCTTCGAGTGTTTTTGATGAACCAAAATCTTTAAAAAAGTTCAATCCATCGACCACAGTAACCATAGTGTCAACGTAACTAAAACGGGATAAATCGATATTCTCGTCTTCGTTTACAAACGAAAATGTTTGTGCCACCGGAATTGGTTCGCTAATGCCTGTACTTTCGATAAGCAAATAATCGAACCTGTTTTCTTTTGCCAATTTCTCTACTTCAATCATCAAATCTTCACGCAAAGTGCAGCAAATACAACCATTGCTCATTTCGACAAGTTTTTCTTTGGTGCGAGAGAGTGTCATTTCATTTTTAACTAATTGGGCATCAACATTAACCTCGCTCATATCATTTACGATTACGGCTACTTTCAGTCCTTCTTTGTTATGAAGAATATGATTTAATAAAGTGGTTTTTCCAGCTCCAAGAAAGCCAGATAGTACAGTTACGGGGAGTTTTTTCATTGTTAATTGTTTTTAATTAACGTCCATTTTCTTTGAATTCCACCAGCAATTAAAAAGCTTAATTGAAAGCTGACCAACAAAATATAAATCCAAATACTATTTGTTGGAGTACTTTTTTGTAATTCGTTTTTAATTACTTTTTCTTCTTCCATTTTATAGCCTTGTACTTTTGCGGTTTGCTTGGTTGCTTTGCCTGGCATTGGTTTGTTTGTTTGTTTGTCGTATTCGTTTTCGGTTAATTTGTAATTGGGGTCTAATGCTTGTGCTTTTTCAATTTTGCGTTGCGCCAATGCTTGACTCATTGTTTTATTGGTGGCGTTTTCGACTTTATTTATCCATTTGGTAATATCGGCTGCTTTTATAGCTGAATTAGTTACTGCAATACCTTTTATAAATTGCTGCAATTCTGGATGATCGCAAGTAGTATAACTGCAACTCACTCCGTTTTTGACCACATTTTCAACGTAAATTTTGGCTAAATTCTGTTTGGTTTTTTCGTCGGGTTTCCAAAAACCTTTTCGAACTGCCTCAATCATTCTGCCACTCATACTTTGCCTTGCATACGGATTGTGTTCGTCGAAGAATTCGGTGGTTTTTAAATCGTATCGGTCTTCGACCCAGACTTCATAAAATTCTTGCCACTTTTCGTCATTGATAACTTCGGGATAAACAACAGCCCAGCCAAACATATTATCGACAGTTTTCATAATTTCTCTAGCACCTGCATAACCTTCTTTTGTCATTGCTTCGACAAATTTTGGATTGAAATAACGGCTTCGTAATTCCATACCCATAAATTTTTCGATAGATATATATTGTTCTTTACCTTTTTCTCTTAAATCAGCCACTAGCAACGGCGGACTTTTTTTTAATTTATCAACGTGTTTTACTCCTTGCGCCAATGCTCCTGCAAAACCAAAAAAATCGTCATTATCCAAACTCATATACAACGATGTGGTGCGACTGTGAATTACAGCATCTGTTCCGCTAAGAGCGGCTTCGAATTCTTTTTCCATACTTTCTCCCCAGATGTTATTGCCGTAACCATAACTCATTTTTTTTATGTACAAATCAGCAATAGAACCTTCTTTGTCCCAAGATCCACTGGCAATTGAAGCATCGGCGACAGCATTGCCGTAAGTTCCAGGTGCTTCGGCAAAAACTCTGATTAAGCTTCGTTGTCTGGCAGATAAAGTATCCATTCCGGTAGCAACTAGTTTTTTATAAATTTTTTGAGAGTTAATACGTATTGGATTGTCTTTTTCTTTTGACGCATAAGCCAGTTGCACGGCTTTATCGAATAATTCGACTAGCATCGGAAAATTATCACGATACAATCCAGTCGTACTAAACAACACATCTACTCGAGGTCTGCCTAATTTGGCTCTAGGAATTAATTCGACACCATCTATTTTTCCTAATTTATCTCTTTTTATAGCAACCCCTAAATAAGCCAAGGCTTGTGCTTCTTGCATTCCTTGGTGTCGAATGGTTTCGCTTCCCCAAACTTCCATTGCTACTTTATCTGGAAATCGGTTGTTTTCTTTTTTAAAATTTTGGATAAAAGTGTTCGATAATTTTGTTCCTTGTTCATCGGCATAAGGCATTGGAACGGTACGAGGATCGAATGCAAAAAAGTTAGAACCTGTAGGTATTGCGTCAGGATTTCTAATAGGGTCATTGCCAACATTGGGTTCGATATATCTACCATTCAAGCCTTTTATTAGACTATTTAACTCATTGGAACCACTATTGGTTAAATTGGTTTGATATATGTTTTTGTTTTTTGGGATATTTGATTTGGTCATTATATCGGTAAATGCAGCGAGCATTTTGCCCTGTGGCGATACTCCAAAAGTGTGCAGCCCAAAAGGGGTTGAATGGGTACGTATATCCTCGATATAATGTTGTAATTCTTCAAGAAGTTCTTTTAAGGCTTTTGGCGAACTCGATTTTAAATTAGCGGATGGTTTCCAACCATTTTTAGCTAAATCTTTTTTGATTCCCATTTTTGTAGCCATTGCATCAATATCTTCCAAAACCTTGTCACTTCCTTCTGGATTTACAGCATCTACTTTTTCCCATTGCAAGATTAGCTGATTCAATTTTTTCAATTCGGGACTTAAACCAGCTTCGCCCATTGCTGGGGTAAGATGGTCTATAATTATTCCTGCACCTCGTCTTTTTGCCACTAATCCTTCCCCCACGACATCCATATTGTAGATGTACATAATAGGTAAATCGCCAGCTAAAATTTCTGGACTATCATATTCGCTCATTCCACTTTCTTTGCCATCAAGCCATTCTTGGGTTCCGTGTGTTCCCGTATGAATTAAGGCATCGGTATTGCGTTGCAACCACAAATATTGACAGATATATTGGTGATGTGGCGGCAAAGAATTGCTATGATACATTGCCGTAATTTCTTCTGTTTTTGCACGGCTACTTTGTGGCATAACGAATGCGTTTCCTAGTTTAATCATTGGTAAAACAAAATGGAGTTCGCCTTTTATTTTAGTAGTCATTATTTGTGCCTCTTCCGGTTTCCCCCAACGGTCGTTTACATATTGTTGATAAGAAATAGGCAATTCGCCAAACCATTTTTTGTAAGTAGCAACAGGAATTAGTTCTGCACCACCTTGTTTTAACATTTCTTGCAATTCGCCCGGCGCATATTTACCAATGTTTCGTCCGCGTTTTAAAATTAATTTTTCAATAGATCGCTCATCATTTAGATTTGCTCCATTGATGGTGTAACCTTGTTTTTTTAAGGCGTTTAAAAAAACAGGAATACTTCGTGTGACATTCAAATAACTTGCTCCAACATTGTCTTTTCCGGGAGGATAATTCCAAAACAGAACGCCTATTTTTTTTTGTGAATTGTGTGTTCGTTGCAAATGGACAAATCGTTTGGTTCGATTGACAATTTTATCTGCCATTGCAGGAATAACGGTTTTTACAACCATATTTCCTTCTAGTTTTTTTCCACTTATAATATTATTTGGTGCCAAACCTGAAAATTCGGGCATTGCATATTGAAAAGAAATTTCAAAACTGCTTAGTCCTTTTTTGCTGGCACGCCATTCGTCTATAGTTGGGCCGTAAATATCGATTGCATTGATAACAGGTATATTTGCTTTTTTTAGTAAAGGCAACGCTGCATTGTCCAAAAATTTGAATGTTCCAGTAACCACAATATCGGCTCTACTTTTTCCAGAAATGGAATCGAGTAGGTAGTTTTTTAAAACTTTTGTGGTAGGAAAACCAAACATCATTACGGGCTGAAAACCTGCTTTTTCGAACCGTGACATCATTGCATCTTCTACATTTAATAGTTCAGAATGCACCACATTGCGATAGACCATATAAGCGACAACTGGTTTTTTTAAATCGGGTTTGCTTTCTTTTACCCAATCTTGCCAAGTAGAAACCAATTTTGTCATTTTTCCGTTGGTGTAAACGACTAATCCTTCCTTGATTTTTTCTTTGGGTTTTTGGTAGTCAACATTTTTGTAGCCTCTATATTTATGTAGCAAGTAGCTAATGCAATTCATATAGTCGGTTGGCGAACCGTATTCAACATAATCATCGACGTTTTTTTCGTATCGAAGTCCTAACTCTTCTAATTTTTCATCGTTGTACTTTAATCCTGGTTTACCCGTTGATAATTTGATGTAGGGAACACCAGTTGTATTGTTCGAAGATTTTATTTGGTTAAGGTAAGGTTCGTGTTTCTTTAAAAACTCGGTTTCGTGAATATGAAAAATCAGCATATCAGAGGGCGGAATGGCATCTCCTTCCATTGAATTGCTTTCGGTTCTAACCACCACATCAACTTTATCAGATAGTTCAGGATGTTTTTTTAAGAACAAATCAGCACCTCTTACAACTGCTTCGGCTTTATTATCGGCGGTAATAAATAGAATAGTTGTTTTGCTACTTCCAGTACTACTAAAACGATACGATAGATAACCCAATGCAATTAGAAATACCGTAACTAATAGAATTCCAACGAGTTTACTTTTTTTCATTTGTTATGGGTTGTTGGTTTTCCTCTGGAACATAAATTACCGAGCCGTCTTCTAGTTTATAGGCCACGCCCAATCGTTCTCCGTCGCCACTGCCAATGTTTTTGGTCATTCGTCTCACGGTTGTTTTATTGCCTTGTTTTACCATTATTTGCAAACCGTCTTTTCGTTCGGTGGTAATGGTCACTTTGGCATCAGGGTCTGTTAAACTCAAAGAATTTAAAGCCATAATAAGCGACACCATAAAGCTAATAGCGAGTACAAATCCAAGGTCAAATAAGTTGGCAACTGCTGCTAGTGGATCGTCTCCTTCGCCAGTGGCGGCGAGTAATCCCATTTCTCTTCTATATTTTCGTGTTTTCATTATTACAATTTTAAAAGAGTTTATTTATAGGGTTTGTTCGGATTCTTCTTTTTCGATGGCGTGTCGAATTTCGGCTAAATCAATAGCATACCATCTTTCATAATGGGTTACTACAATCATACAAAGTGCACCAACGGTTAGCCCGAGCACCGTTGCGCCAATGGAATGTGTGCCGCTCTCTGCCAATTGCTTGAAATTATTATTAGCCAATGAGCTTAATGCCGCACCAAGTGGAATAAGCGTACCAATTAAACCTAATGCAGGTCCTAGTTTTACCCAAGTTCTTACGCGATTAATTCGTTTTTTTAATTGTACTTCGGTTCTATCGTGCAATTGCCAATAGCTGGCGGTTGGTTCTAAATCAAACTGATTTTTCCATTCTTGTATTCCTTGAAAACGAATTAAAGAACTGTCAGGATTTTTTAAATCATTGATAGATTGCGGCTTGACTTTTCGTTGGTAACTTTCCACTATCATATTTCCCATTTGATATAAAGCATAAGCCATTCCGATAATTAGTAGCATAATTACGGGATAAATTAGTGCATTGGTTAAAACTGTAATTGCATTTTGAAGTGTGGTAGCGTTCATATTTTTTTTTAAAGTGGAGTTATTAATTAAAATTTGTATGTGTATCGGAGTGTAGAACTATGTCCAGGCATATTAAATCCTCGGGTTTCGTAAAAGTTCTCGTCGGTAAGATTGCTTATTCTTAAAGATAAAATATGTTTTTTGGCAATGGTATAGTTTGTGGTTAAATCTAAAGTCATATATCTCGGAAATTCCATAAACGCACCACGTAATGCTGGTGTAAGATTACCAAAATCTTGTCCATATCTTTTGCTAACGTATCGTCCACCTAATCGAACAGAGAATGATTTATGATTGTCATATTCAATACCATAACCTACTGTCAAAGGCGCAACATTTCTAATTCGAACTTCAGCATCAGGAATTAAACCATTACCGTTTGTATAATCTATGGCCTTGATTAAATGATTAAAATTGGCAAATACTGTAAAACCACTTAAACCATTTTTTAATGCACTAAAATCATAAGCACCACCTACTTCTAAGCCTTGTATTTTTGCTTCGTCAGCGTTTTCATAAATTTGATATTGGTCTATAGTCATACCGTTTGTATGCGTTTGACCCACTTTGCTAGGCACAGTTACCTGACGGACTCTGTTTTTTACTCGAGTGTCAAAGTACGTAACATCAAAATTTAAGCCTTTGTTATTGTTGTATTTAACACCGAAATCTGCAGTGAAACTTTCTTCATTTTTTAAGTTGGGATTGCCTGTACTAATTCGAACTTTATTGCCAGGAAAAAGTGTTTCGATATATCCTGCAATTTCAAAAGCGGATGCGAAACGGAATGCTCGTCCGGCATTTGTGTGCAAAGCCAGATTTTTAGTTAAGTTATATTGCAAAGCTAAACTTGGACTAAAAAAATTATTTTTCTCGTTTTTTGGAGTCAGATTTAAAAACAAGGGTGTTTCCAGAATTCCGAAATGAATAAAATCGTAACGCATACTCGGGTTTACAATTAGTTTTCCATTCAATGTTGTAAGGTGTGCTTGAGCAAAAGGAGCAAAAGTTTTTACATAAGAGTAAGGTGAGAATGGAGAACGTGGCGTTACAACAAAATTACCTGCAGCATTTGCCTGATTCCACGACTTGGTTTTTGAATTGGCTTCGCTATAATCAACACCTACAAGTATTTTGGTGTTTTGATTTATTTTTAAAGCATCTTGCAGTTGAAATCCTTTCCACTCAACAATTCCTTCCGATGCTTGAAATGTAGGAGAGGGAACAATTGCCAGTAAATTGAATGTTGAACCGTTATAATTATTAAAAGTACTGTTTTCTTCGTGCGTCAAAAACCCTCTAAAAGTGAGTGAATGTTTTTGAATATTTCCTTTAATTGCTATATCTCCATTGGTAAAGAATCGGTTTGAATATCCTTGCGCCTTGTCTATAAGTCTTAAATCGCCTGAGCTTTCGATACCACGACCTGAAAAGGAATGTCCGTTTAAGTCAATGCGCCAATTCTCGCTGATTTGATAGCCTACTCTTAGACTGTTTGAGCGGTAATTCATTCTTGTTCCATTTCTGGTTTGCCCGTCAAAAGCTCTGTCGTCTTCTTTTACTGAACCTGTTGTAGGGAATAATTCTACTTCATTACTAGCTAAGGCTTGTCGGAAAAAATTTTCATCTCCTATTTTAAAACCATCATTTCTATCAAAAAAAGTTCCTGAAAAATCAAAATCTAGTTTGGGAGTAATATTTCCGCCGACTGAGTAACCCATTTCCGCCGTTTCAAATGAGCCATAACCGCCAAAAACATTGCCACTAACTTTGCCTTTGCTTTGTTTTGTAATGATATTAATAATCCCACCCATTGCGCTACTGCCATAAATTGCACCAGCTGCTCCTTTTAAAATCTCGATTCGTTCAATGCTATTTGGGTCAAATAAAGCGAGGTTTTGGGTTCCAGATGGTCGACCATTAATCAAAACCGACACTTCGGGATTAATTCTTCCGGGTTCAACTGTGGGTCTAAAACCTCTAATTGTAGCATAGGTTGCAACTCCAGGCCTTTGAATCACATCGAGTGCTGCTATTTTTTTTAAAATTTCCCCAACGTCTAGGCTAGGAGTCATTTCAATATCTTTTTTTGTGATTACCTCCAACTTTTGAGGCGTTTGTTTTTTTGTTAATTCTAGCCTATTCGATGTAATAATTACATCTTTTAGTGGGATTGGTTTATTGATTGAATCGGATTTTGGTTTTGTTGTTTGAGCATTTAGTCCCATTGATATTAGCACTAAAAATACTAGTTTAATTAATTTCATTTTTTGAATTTATTGATTTGCAAAAGATTATTTTTTGGATAATTTTTATAAACAAATAGATATCTTACATCAATTTAAATGAATTGATATACAGAAACTATTTCGATAAAAATTGGTGCAACAAAATATCAAATACTAGCTAAAAGCTATATTTGATTTTTGAAAAAGAATCAAGAAGAAATAGGCGGGCCTCGATCGCAACGACCTTGAAAAGGAAAATTAGGAATCGAAAAAAAATAAAAAATTTGTTTTTTTTCTATAATTATTGGTGTTATCTCGAATTTTATAAAAAGAACATCAAAACAGAAATAGGTTGAAAATTGATGCGAGCATATTTGACAATTCCCTTCCACTTTTTCCTCCAATAACTGGGAGAACGTTGTTTTCTGCTTTTTGGTAGATTTAAATAAAGAATGACAATTTGAAGCATCGCTATGCGAATGCCAATAGTTGACAGGTGTTGCTATAAAAACATATAAAGCCAAAAAGGCAATAGCAAAAAGAGAATTGTATTTTTTAATTTTATTCAATTATTACGATGTTATTTTATTGCTTTAAAATCGTTGTTTGATACAACTGTTTGCCTTCGAAATTAATCACTTGCACTTTCAGTATGTCTTTTTGCATTTGCATACTCATAAATCCGTGCTCAGAAATCGCAAATTTGGTTTGTTTCTGATCTTGGGTAACGGGGCGAATTTCACTTCCTGCGCCACTTACAAAATAGTGCGTAAATCCTTCGGGTTTTTGGTGTTGCAAATCGTGTTCGTGTCCAGCTAAATAGGCGTTTACTTTATGCTTTTCAAAAATGGGCAAAAAGACTTTCCTTACATCAAGCATCTTATCTCGTCGCACTCCTGTAGTGTAAAGCGGATGATGACCTATAACGATTTTCCAGCTTGCTGAAGATGTTGCAAGGGTTTTTTCTAGCCATTCTAATTGTGCTTCTTTATTTTGAGATGCTAGGTCGCTATGGCTTTTTCTACTTAATGTTTCATCAAATGGATTACTGTCAATAAACACAAAAAGAGCTTTTTCGCTACTGTTGGGAATTGTTTTTTCAAAACTATAATACCGTTCCGTAGTGCGCCATCTGCGGCTTATTTTGCTGTAATCCAACTGTGCTTGAATACTACCTCGATAATCGTGATTGCCAAAAGCGGTATACCAAGGAATATTTAAGCTATAATTGGTATAAATATCTTCAAACGATTTGTTCCATTGCGGGTCGGTGGTGCTAATGACACCATCGGGATAAAAATTATCGCCCATACTTATTATGAAACTGCTGTTGTTTTTAGTTGCTTCTAATCCCATTTGGTAGGCCACATCTTTTTGGTGAAATTCCCCATTTCTTCCCCAATCGCCAACGACTAAAAAATTGATACTGTTTTCTTGTTTCCAATAGGTATCGCCAGTTTTTGCAGTTTTATTTGGTTTTTCTTGCGCAGAAGCACAACTTACAATCAGAATAAAAGAATAAATGAAAAGGAATAATGGCAAAGTTTTATTTTTCATATAAAGTATGTTTATGAGTTTTAAAATTGAATAAATGACCTATTATCATTCCGATTCCGCCAATTAAAACCATTGGCGTGGCTATTTCACAAAGCAATTCTATTGCCACTCCCGTAATAATGGTGAGGATAGAAATAAATAGAATAACTTTAACTAATCTCGCAGTATGGCTCATTATAATTTTCGAAACTACAAACATTCCGATGCACGCAAAAAATACATCTATCCAGTGATTATTCGAAAATCCCATTGGAATAATGCTCAAAACTGGAAAAATCAAACAATGCACTAGACATAAACCAGCACTGGAAATTCCTAAAATATCTAAAAAGATTATTGATTTATTCTTTAATTTGGTGTACATTTGATTAATGCAATTTTGTTGCAAATATAAAATATATTTTCAATAACGCAACATTGTTGCATTATAATTATTTTAGCATTGAAAACCACACGAAACACCACCGCTAAATCTGCTATTTTAGAATTGATAAAAACTTCAGAAGTAGCACTTTCACACGCCGAAATTCAAAAAATAACTGGCGATTTGTGTGACAGAGTTACTATTTACAGGGTTTTAGACCGTTTGGTTGTAGAGGATGTGATTCATAAAATTGCTACTCCAGACGGAACAGTAAAATATGCTGCCTGTCATCATCATCATTTGGACAACCACATACATTCTCATAATCACGTACATTTTAGTTGCGAAAAATGCCATTCTGTTACTTGCTTAGATTCGGTTGAACCCACTTTTATTATGCCTAAAAATTATTTGGTCAAGCTATTCAATTTTTCTCTATCAGGATTGTGTCCAAATTGTATTTAATTCTTGTTTTGAATTTAGGCTTGGCTAAAAAAATTATTTTGGCAATGAAATTTTTTCTTATATTTGTTTCAGCAAATTAATTTTAGCTATGAGTAAATCTCTCGAAGAAGTCAATCAATCCGTTTCTACACAAAATAAAACTTCGACTTTTAGAAAAATTTTGGCGTTTTTTGGTCCAGCTTATTTAATTTCTGTGGGCTATATGGATCCTGGAAACTGGGCGACTGATTTGGCTGGAGGAAGTCAATTTGGCTATTCCTTGCTTTGGGTGTTGTTAATGAGCAATATGATGGCGTTGCTTTTGCAAAGTCTAAGCGCAAGACTCGGAATTGTAACCCAACGCGATTTGGCTCAAGCATCTCGAGAAACCTATTCAAAACCTGTAAA
>JAYVIK010000029.1:0-2352 GCA_043770265.1 Flavobacterium sp.
CTGCATTTTGCTCTCCAACAATTTATCAACAAAGTTTCCAACATATTTTGGAAATTCCGCCAAATGTACAGAGTCAAATTTTTCCGATTGTGTTGCCAACGTTAAATCTCTGTAAAGTTTGTCCATAAAGAACGGAGCGATTGGCGCACCTAACTTGCTAATCGTTAACAAACAGGCATATAAGGTTTGATAAGCCGCAATTTTGTCTTGTGCATATTCGCCTTTCCAGAAACGACGACGGCACAAACGAACGTACCAATTACTTAAATTTTCCCCCACAAATTCGGAAATCGCACGAGCCGCTTTTGTTGGTTCATAATCGGAGTATGCTTCGTCCACCACTTTTATTAATGTATTCAATTCCGAAATTATCCATTGATCGATTTCCGGTCTTTCGTTTAACGGAACCTCAGCTTCTGAATAAGTGAAATTATCAATGTTAGCATACAACGCAAAGAAAGAATACGTGTTATACAGCGTTCCAAAGAATTTACGACGCACCTCTGCAATTCCTTCCAAGTCGAATTTCAAGTTGTCCCAAGGATTTGCATTCGAAATCATATACCATCGTGTGGCATCAGGTCCGTATTCATTCAATGTTTCGAATGGATCGGCTGCATTTCCTAGACGTTTGGACATTTTTTGTCCGTTTTTGTCCAAAACCAAACCATTTGAAACTACATTTTTATACGCTACTTTATCAAAAACCAAAGTGGCAATCGCGTGCAAAGTATAAAACCAACCACGGGTTTGATCGACACCTTCGGCAATGAAATCAGCAGGGAAATCTTTGTTTTCGTCTATTTTTTCTTTGTTTTCAAATGGATAATGCCATTGTGCATAAGGCATTGAACCCGAATCAAACCATACATCAATCAAATCGGATTCACGTTTCATTGGTTTTCCAGAAGCAGAAACCAAGGTAATTTCATCAACCACATTTTTATGCAAATCAACCAAATCATAGTTGGCTTCATCCATATTTCCAATTTCGAAACCTTTGAAAGGATTTTCTTTTTGGAAACCTGCAGCGATCGATTTTTCGATTTCGTTGTATAATTCTTCTACAGAACCAACTAGAATTTCCTCTGTTCCTTCTTCGTTTCTCCAAATTGGCAACGGAATTCCCCAAAAACGAGAACGTGACAAGTTCCAGTCGTTGGCATTTTTCAACCAGTTTCCGAAACGACCTTCACCAGTTGATTTTGGTTTCCAGTTGATAGTTTCGTTCAGTTCGAACATTCTGTCACGAACTTTAGTAATTTCTATAAACCAAGAATCTAGCGGATAATATAAAATGGGCGTGTCCGTTCTCCAGCAATGTGGATAGCTGTGTACATATTTTTCTACTTTGAAAGCTTTATTTTCTTCTTTTAATTGGATGGCAATTTCCACGTCGATGGAGCGTTCTGGCGCCTCGCCATCAGTGTAATATTCGTTTTTAACGTATTTTCCGGAATAATTACCTAAACCATCAATGAATTTTCCTTGCAAATTTACCAATGGAACTGGGTTTCCGTTTTCGTCCAAAACCAGCATTGGTGGCACTTCTGGAATAGCTTCTTTGGCTACTTTGGCATCATCAGCACCAAATGTTGGGGCAGTGTGCACAATTCCTGTTCCGTCTTCGGTAGTGACAAAATCTCCTGCAATTACTCGGAAAGCATTTTCTGGTTTTTGATATGGCAAAGTGAATTTCATTAATTGCTCGTAACGAATTCCAACTAAATCAGCTCCTTTGCATTCAGCTAAAATTTGGTATGGAATTTTTTTGTCACCTTCTTTGAAATTTTCAAAATCAGAAGCTTCGGCACTTGCAAAAAATCCTTTCGAAAATTGTTTGCCAACTAAGTTTTTAGCTAGAATTACATTTGAAGGTAAAAAGGTATATTGATTGAACGTTTCAACTAAAACATAATCGATTTTTGGACCAACTGTCAATGCGGTGTTTGAAGGCAAAGTCCACGGTGTTGTCGTCCAGGCTAAGATATGAATATCTCCAAATCCCTGAAGAAAACTTGGCAAGGTTTCAGATAACGCTTTGAATTGCGCCACAACAGTGGTGTCTGAAACATCACGGTAACTTCCCGGTTGGTTCACTTCGTGCGACGATAAACCAGTTCCTGCTTTTGGCGAATACGGCTGAATGGTATAGCCTTTGTACATCAGATCCTTGTTGTAGATTTGTTTCAAAATCCACCAAACGGTTTCCATATACTTGGATTTGTAGGTGATGTATGGATCTTCCATATCGACCCAATAGCCCATTTTTTCGGTCAAATCGTTCCACACATCGGTGTAACGCATCACGGTTTTTTTACAGGCTTCGTTGTATTCTTCTACGGAAATGGT
>JAYVIK010000030.1:0-2350 GCA_043770265.1 Flavobacterium sp.
GTTTGGTTAGCCGATTATTTAGCAAAAAATCCAAGATAGAATCAAGATGAAAAAAAATAAAATTATACTCATTGTATTTTTAGTACTAACAAGTACTCAGTTTTTACGTGCTGCCAAGTTGACTTATGAAGGCGCTTCAGTAAATACTTCTAAAAATGAAATTATCGTTTCGACAGGAAAAGTTGAAGCCAAATGGAAATGGACTAAACAAGGTTTTGTGAGTACAGGGTTCAAGAATCTACGCACTAATACCCAATGGGCTAAAAAACAAGAAGAGGTTTTGGCCGATTGGAATTTGGGTTCTTTGAGTATGGAAAATGCAAAACTAATTTCAGTTGAAGCAGATGTGTCCGATGATGAGCAATTTACCTCCAAGCATATTGCTGTTGCTGCAACTATCGAATACCCTAAAGCGAAATTAATTGTGAAATACTTGATTTGGGTGTATCCAAATGCCGCTGGAATACGAACTCAGTTATTGGTAAAGGCAATGAAAGGCTTTACAACCGAAACTCCTTTCGATAGTAATTTGGCTATGACAGATTTTGTACCTATAAATTATCAAGGATTGAAACTTCAAACTGTTGGTTTTTTTAACGACCACGACGGACGAAATTCAGATACCCTCCAAATGGTTGAAGTTAATGATTTTAAATATTCTAAAACAAAGAATACGATTCCAGATGCCAACATCCTTTTCGCTTCAAATGATAAAGAAGGTTTTGGTATGGTCAAGGAATCTCAAAAAGTAGTCAACGAGGAAAGTGTAAATACGGGAATTTTTCAGTTTAACGAGAAAGGAATAAGCAACACTGGATGGGGATTGTCTGTCAAAGATATTGTAGTCGACACCTATCGACCTTGCTGGGCGGTTTGGCGAATTATCTGGAAGGGGGGCGAAGATGAAAAACAATTGGTCATAAAAATGTTTGATAGAAAAAGATTCCCATTAGATTTGAAGCACGATATGTTTTTAATGACCAATATTTGGGGCGCAGGTGGAGGTACGGCTGCTGCCAATGAAGAAAACGTTCTAAAAGAAATAAGCAGTTGTGCCGACTTGGGCATCGATGTTTGCCAAATAGATGCAGGATGGGGGCCGGAACTAGGTTCTACTAAAACTTGGGAACCTTCAAAGTTAATGTTTCCCAACGGTTGGGGCACAATTATGAAAGAAGCTAGTGATAAGGGGGTTACAATGGGGGTTTGGAATCGCGCTATGGATTTAATTAAAAATCCAAATAGGCTCCGAGGTTTGTACGACGCAGGTTTTAAATATTACAAAATTGATATCGCAGGTTGGGATACCTACGCCAAAGTAGATTCTCTTACTTTTCTAGCTAGAGATTTGCTAAAATACAGTAATCATACAGCTCGAGTGAACTGGGATATAACCCATAAATACATTCGGGTTGGCTATCTATATGGACGCGAATATGGAAATTTGTTTTTACAAAACAGAAGATTGCGTATGGAAAAAGATAAAGATTTATCAAGTCACGCTTATGTACCTAGACGTATTCTAAAAGATCAATGGTTAGCATCTCAGTATCTAAATTTGAATGAAATTTTAATTAATGTGCAAAATACAGATCTTGTCAATACAGATTTTACCAATGCCCATTTGTACGGAAATGTGTATTCCTTTGCCATCGCTATGATGAGTTCACCACTCTTTTTTCAGGAAACTTGGAAATACAATCCAGAGGCGAGAGCACCAATGCGAAATTTGATTAGCTTGTATAAAAAGCATCGAATCGAAATGTATAAAGGGTATGTTTTTCCAATTGGAGATTTTCCAAACGATCTTTCTTGGACTGGTTTCCAAAATTATAATCCGGATAATAACTCGGGTTATCTCACTATTTTTAGGGAAATAAATAATGCGGAATCAGGGAAATCGATTGAACTTAAGTTTTTGAAAAATAAGTCTATTCTTGTTGAGGATTTAATTACAGGTTCGAAATCCAATATAAAAGTTGACACTGACGGAAAAGTCCTTTTCAAGATTGATAAACCCGCTTCCTTTTTGTATTTAAAGTACACTATAATTAATTAACAAACAGATGAAACACACTTTTTGCTCCCTTTTATTGTTCCTATTACTGACGGTTTCGGGGTTTAGTCAAACTTCTGATTTTTTAAAAATAAAAATCAATCTAGCCTCGGGAAGTGCTGCGGTAAAATCCAATTACACTTTAAAAAAGTGGTCAAAAAACACCAAACTCGTTTCGATACGTTTTACCAATTCGGGAACACAAACCGAGATCATCAAGAACATCTCGATTGCATTGAATCAAACACCGGTTTTCGACAACCAGTCTAAATTCTTGTATGGCGGTTCGTGTAT
>JAYVIK010000031.1:0-6173 GCA_043770265.1 Flavobacterium sp.
CCCAGGTTTGAACGAATTTGTTTTTTGCTTCTTTGAATTCCATTTTGTTCGTTTTTCTTTTTGTTGAAACAAATGTACATAAAAGTTTTTAAAGTTTCAAAAATAAATGAAAGTTTATTTTAAAATAAAACCGAAGCATTTATACCTCGGTTTTCATAAATTCTATAAAAGCCCCGCTCTTTTCAACAGCGCATCCGCCTTCGGTTCCTGACCTCTAAAGCGTTTGTACAATTCCATAGGCAATTCCGTTCCGCCTTTAGATAACACATTATCTTTAAATTGAGTAGCTACTTCCTTATTGAAAATCCCTTTTTCCTGAAAATAAGCAAAAGCATCGGCATCTAAAACTTCGGCCCATTTGTAGCTGTAATATCCAGAGGAATAACCACCAGCAAAAATGTGAGAAAACGAAACCGACATACAGTTTTCGGTAACATCAGGATATAAAGTAGTTCCGGAGAACGCTTCTTTTTCAAAAGCTTTTATGTTTGTAATTTCAGTTGGATTGTTGCTGTGAAAAGCCATATCCAATAACCCGAAACTTATTTGGCGCAAAGTTGCCATTCCTTCCTGAAAACTCGCGCTTTCTTTGATTTTTTCGACATATTCTTGTGGAATAATTTCTCCCGTTTCATACTGTTTAGCAAACAAAGCCAACGCTTCGGGCTCGTAACACCAGTTTTCCATTACTTGGCTTGGTAATTCTACAAAGTCCCAATAGACTGAAGTTCCAGACAAACTTGGGTAGGTTGTGTTGGCTAACATTCCGTGTAAGCCGTGCCCAAATTCGTGGAATAAGGTCGTTACTTCATTGAAAGTTAATAATGAGGGTTTAGTTTCTGTTGGTTTTGTAAAGTTGCAAACGTTCGAAATATGTGGTCTTTCGTTTATTCCATTTTTTATCGATTGTGATTTGAAAGAAGTCATCCAAGCGCCATTTCGTTTGCCTTTTCTCGGGAAAAAATCGGCGTAAAAGATAGCGACTAGTTCGCCAAATTCGTCTTTTACTTCGTAAGTGGTTACCTCTTCGTTGTATTTATCAATGTCGAAAATTTCGGTAAAAGTTAATCCGAATAATTTTCCAGCTATAGTAAAAGCGCCATTCAAAACTTTTTCCAATTGAAAATAAGGTTTCAGTTTTTCATCATCCAAATTGAATAACTTTTGTTTCAATTTCTCCGAATAGTAAGCGCCATCCCATTTTTCTAAATGGTCAAGTCCATCCAACTCTTTGGCGAAAGCCGTTAACTCAGCAAATTCTCTTTGAGCTGCAGGTTTGGCTTTGTCCAATAGATCATTCAAAAATGATTTTACTTTGTCTGGATTTTGTGCCATTCTTTCTTCGAGAACAAAATGAGAATGAGTTGCGTAACCTAATAAATTGGCTCTTTCGAAACGCAATTTGGCAATTTTAAAAGTGATTTCCTGATTGTCGAATTCGTTGTTTTGAAATGCTTTTTTACCCGCAGCAATAGCCATTTCCTGTCGCAATTCGCGATTGTCGGAGTAAGTCACAAAAGGAATGTAACTTGGGAAATCCAATGTAAAAATCCAACCTTCGAGTTCTTTTGCTTTTGCTAATGAACGTGCAGCTTCAACTGTTCCTTCTGGCAAACCTTTTAAGTCGTTTTCGTTTGTAATGTGTAATTGATAAGCATTGGTTTCTGCCAAAACATTTTCGCCGTAAGTCAGTTTTAGTTTCGCTAATTCACTGTCGATTTCGCGAAGTTTTAATTTTTTATTTTCCGTAAGTAAAGCTCCGTTTCTAGAAAAACTCTTGAATTTCTTGTCTAATAATGTGGCTTGCTCCGGGGATAAATTGAGGCTGTCTTTTTGCTCGTAAACGTCCTTAATTCTTTTGAATAAATCTTCGTTTAGCGTAATGTCATTGCTGAATTCAGTCAATAAAGGAGAAACTTCTTGAGCGATTTTTTGCATTTCTTCGCAGGTTTCTGCAGAATTCAAATTAAAGAAAATAGATGATAATCGATCTAATGCGTCTCCTGAAAATTCTAAAGCTTCGATAGTATTTTCGAAAGTTGGCGCTGCAGAATTGTTGATGATGGCATCAATTTCGGCTTTAGCGGCAGCGATGTTTTCGATAAATGCCGGTTGGTAATCTGAAAGTTTTATTAGCGAAAATGGTGCAGTGTTGTGTTTGGTTTGGAAAGTTGAAGTTAAGATGCTCATTGTTTTGTTTTTTAGCCCCGATAGAAGTGAAAATCCTTTTTGGGCTGGGGTTCAGCCCAAAAAGATTGTAACGAATAGCGGGAAGTAGCTCCTGAAAAAATACAGGATAATTTTGAAATTATTTTTTTAAATTTTCAGATGCTCTGATGACAGTATCTTTTAATCCTTCTTTGTAAAGAACAATTTTATCTAATACACATTTGTCAGAAGTTCCAATAATTTGTGCCGCAAGGATGCCTGCGTTTTTTGCTCCGTTTAAAGCAACAGTTGCTACTGGAACGCCGCCTGGCATTTGCAAAATAGACAAAACAGAATCCCAACCATCGATAGAATTGCTTGATTTTACAGGAACGCCAATAACTGGAAGAGGCGACATCGAAGCGACCATTCCGGGCAAATGTGCTGCTCCACCGGCTCCAGCAATTATTACCGAAATACCACGAGTGTGAGCATTTTTGCTGAAATCAAATAGTTTTTCGGGTGTTCTGTGTGCCGAAACGATATCTACTTCGGTTTCTATATCAAATCCTTTGAGGATGTCGATGGCTTCTTGCATTACGGGCATATCGGATATGGATCCCATTATTACGGCTACTTTGCTCATTTGTTTTTTATTTTTGTTCTGGAATCATATTCCAAATGTCAATATTAAATTCTATTTCTAAACTTCTTATAAACTTCAGTTCGGTTGGATTTTTTTGAGTTATTTTTTGGAAATATAGTGTTGGACTTTCGTAGTAAGTTATTAATTCTTTGCATAACTCAATGTATTTTTTCCTTTCTACAGACAAATCGTAGTCATCTAATTTTAATAATTTCACTAGATTTTTTGCCTCGTTATCCTTTTCATCCTTTGCTTCAAAAAGTTTTAATTCTTTATTGTAAGCGATTCTTTCTTCAAAAGTATCATTTAATGGAGACAATGCAGGTTGAAAATCAGTCCATTTATTAGATTTTTCTTTGTTCCATTGTGATTTACAAAGAAAAAGATTCAAATAGTTATTCCTTTCAGTGTAATCTTTTGAAGAGTTAAAATGATCGATGTCTTTTTGATCAGTTCTGCCTAAATAAGTTTCGGTATAAGAGCAAAATCCTTTTTGTTCTTTGAAAAGTATATCGCGAAGATTTGAATTGTCTCCGTCTTTTATGTATGCAATATCTTTTGCTAAAGAATTAGTGGGTTTGGTTTGCTTTCTCATTAGAATTTATAGGCGTTGGCTAATGAAAGAATTTCTTCTAACAATTTATCTTTTTCAACTTCATTATCTTCGGAAGCTATACGTTTTTTTAAATCTCTATATCTTTCAAATGCTTCAACACCTTTTTCATTCATTAAAGATTCTAATTTGAAGTCATTTTTCAACATATCATTCGGGTCATCGCCAATTGGAGAACTTCCTCTTCTTACGGCTACTTTTCCTTCTTCGTCAAAATAAAGAATAAAACGTTCGTCCGCCTCAAAAGATGCGGCTATAAAAGGAGAATGTGATGCTACAATAAACTGTGCATCAGCAGCGAGTCTTTGATAATGATCCATTAAATCCATTTGCATATCAGGATATAAGGAACGTTCTGGTTCGTCGATAAGGATGATAGAGTCTTTGGTGTCGAGTTTGAATAATGGCAAGAACGATAATAACAATCCTTTTGTTCCTGTACTAGTATTTTGGATTGGAATTATTTCTTCGTTCTGTTTATTTCTTACCGGAATAGAATATTCAGTATTTATTATGTCAACTTCTAAATTCAGCTTTTCTAAAATAGGATTGAATTTTTCTGCAAATGACTCTAATACATTAGGGTTTTCTTTTTGCCAATTGTTAAATTCTAAATCTAATTTACTTCTATTGTTGAGTAATCCTTTATGAATTAAATCAGACATTTTTTGAGTAAATTTTTTTCGATATTGAAGAATATCATTCAAAAGCGAAAGCCATATTTTTATGTCAACTTCATCATTAAATATTGTAAGAGATTCTGTTTCATCATTTTTTTTATTTCGAATGCTAGCTAATGAAACATTTGTGTTTTTTGAATATTTTTCAAATAAATCAATAGGATTTTTTGTAAACACATCGATGTTTTTGTCAGATATTAGATTAGCTTTGAAGTATAAAATGTTTTTTTTATCATTTTCGGTCAGTAAACTATCTGATCTTTGAGAAATATTGCCTAGATTGTGTTCAATATCGTTAACTTTTAATATGTTTGACGATAAATCAATGTCTTTGTTTTCAAATTCAAAAAGAATATTCCCATCTAGTTTTTCAATTTCTTTTGTATATGAAAATATATTTTGGTTCAAAACAATATTCTGTATAGCAAAGGTTTGTTCTTTAATCAACTCCAATAAACTAGTCTTCCCGCTCGCACTTTGTCCAATAAAACAAATTTTATCCAAAGGTTGTCCTTTACGTTCGCCACTTTGATACGTAAAATCAAAATCCAGATTTTCTAAATGCCTAAATTGGTCTATATGTAATTTTGAAATTTTCATTTATTGAATTTTTACAAATTTAATTAAATCTTTCGTGATTTATTTGGTATTCCAATTGCATCGCCAGAAATTTTTTTGTTTTCGAGCAAGCTCAGGTTATTTTATGAGTGGTTTTATGAATCTGCTGTTGTTTTTTGCCCAATAATCGCTTTTAGATTCATCGGCAAAATCATTTGCTAAAGTTTCTAAAACTTCAAATTCTTTTAAAACTTCCATTGAGCTTTCTCTTACTAAAAAGCTTTCATTTTTGAGTTTTTCTTTTAAATCTTGTTTTTTTTGATTTTTCATAGGAATAAAATATTTGCTTCGGTTGAAACCGTGACTGAACACTCAATCACTGACCACTGATCACTCTAATCGTATTCTTTACATCTTCAGCAATTCGTCTTGCTTCAACTATGTCTTCGTTCACTATCGTGACGTGTCCCATTTTCCGGAAAGGACGCGTTTGTTTTTTTCCGTAAATGTGAGGCGTTACACCATTCCAACCTAAAATAGTTTCGATGTTTTCATAAATCACGTCTCCAGAAAATCCTTCCGCTCCGGTAAGATTAACCATAATTCCTGCCGCTTTACTATCGGTATTTCCCAAAGGCAAATCCAGAATGGCACGCAAATGATTCTCGAACTGCGAAGTATAACTGGCTTCAATACTATAATGACCTGAATTGTGTGGGCGAGGAGCGACTTCGTTGACCAAAATTTCATCGTCATCGGTTTGGAACATTTCGACTGCCAAAAGTCCAACGTGGTTGAATTTTTCGGAAACATTCAGCGCAATGGCTCTCGCTTTTTCGGCTACTTTTTCGTCAATTCTGGCAGGGCAAATCACGTATTCCACTTGGTTGGCTTCGGGATGAAATTCCATTTCTACCACAGGATAGGTTTTAATTTCACCAGAAGGATTGCGACAAACAATCACGGCTAATTCATTTTTGAATGGCACCATTTCCTCTGCAATACACTCTACATTGGGTAAATTATCTAAATCTTCGATAACTCTAATTACTTTTACACCATTGCCGTCGTAACCAAATTCGGTACATTTCCATACAAAGGGTAATTTTAGATTTATGATTTTAGATTTTAGATTTTCTAAATTGGAAAATTTTTCAAATGGAGCTGTTGGAATGTTATGTTTAGCATAAAATTCTTTTTGAATTCCTTTGTTTTGAATTAGTTTTAAGGTTTTGGGCGAAGGATATACTTTTTTGCCTTCGTTTTCCAGTTTTTCCAAAGCTTCGAGGTTGACCAATTCAATTTCGAAGGTTAAAACATCGACTTGTTTGCCAAAGTTGTAAACAGTTTCGAAATCCATTAAATCGCCTTGAAAGAATTTATTACAAGCAATTTTGCAAGGTGCTTCTGCGCTTGGGTCCAATACATATGTTTGAATATCAAATTTTCTGGTATCAAATAACAGCATTTTGCCGAGTTGTCCGCCACCGAGGATTCCTAATTTAAAATTGGAAGAGAAATAGTTCAT
>JAYVIK010000032.1:0-2325 GCA_043770265.1 Flavobacterium sp.
TCTTTAAAAGGACCAGCTGGACTGTTAGCAATTGCTACACCTATTGACCAAACTTTAGTACTATCGGCCCGATGCGGGTAATACAAATAATACTTACCCTCTTTTCTAGCTACAGCAGGAGCCCACATCCATCCCGGTTTTCCCCATGCCAAATCGCGTGAATGTAAAATTTCACCGTGATCTGTCCAGTTTTTTAAATCCTTTGAGGAAAAGGCATGATAGCCATCCATATGATAATATGGATGTATTTCGCCTGGTTGTTGTTGGAAATCTTGAGAACAATACATCCAAACCTCACCGTCCCATACATTGACATCTGGATCAGTAGAACTGATGTGAGATACCAATGGATTTCCTTTATACTTGAATTTATAAGGATATTTGATGTCCTGAACTGTTGCTTTTTCTTGATTAGTAATAGTCTGGGAGATACTATCAATTGGAAAAAGGAAACCTACTACTGCCGAAACTACCAGTATCATCTTTAATTTTTTCATCTTTTAAATTTTAAACCTTATGAGTAAAAAAGCAATTTTATATTATCGATCAACAGCATATTTTAAAAATACCACTCCATTTGCGGGAATTTTAAAATTTAATTTATCGCCCTTCTTGTAATTACTAACGGATTGATTTCCCCAAATATCCTTCAAATTATATGATCCTTTAGGCATAAAACTCAAAAATTTTCCAGAAATATCAAAGGTTTGTTCTTTTTCTGACCTATTGAAAATTGCAACCCATCCTTCATTATAAACATACTCCCGAAACCCTTGTCTTTCTTTATTTTCAATGGGAGCACTCCAAAGTTCGATGTTTTTTTCTTCAAAAATCAGTTTACCCTGAACACCGTTTTTTACACAGGCCAACATTTCAGCACTAGTGAGCAATTGATACGAATGGTCATCCATCGAAATCATCGAGCCTCCAATCATAATTGGAGATGCGGAAATAGCTCGTTGAGTCAAAAAGGTTTCTTTTTGGGAATTATTAAATTTGCACCAGTGATGCATTCTTCCCATAAATTCTTCAAGGGTTTTATTAGGATTTCTTTCTTCCACTTCGGCTCTGCGAAGAATACAAAGCTCCCCAAAAGGAATCATATCTAAGTCAGGCCAAAATCCTGATTGTTCTAAACCTTGCCATTTGCGCATAGAAGCAAATGATCTATCGATGGCTTGCTGTTCATCCCAAATATCAGGAGTAGTGCGAACCATATTCGATTTTTTATAAGTTTCTAAATATTCTAGATTTGATGGTCCGGCCGAAAGACTTAAAACCATAGGACGCCCAGATTCTTTAATGGCCTTCACATATCCTTCAATCTCTGCTGGATGATGTGTTACATCATCTACTTTTACAAAATCGATTCCCCAATCGGCAAATTGTCTAAATACACTGTTATAGTATTCCTGGCCACCAGGTTTAGACATATCTACTCCGTGCATATACTGACACCAAGTACAGTCGTCAAAAGTAGTATAAATGTCTTTGGCAGTATATTTGGTTCCTTTTATGGGTACATTTCTTTCAACAGCAAGTCTTGGAATACCTCTCATAAGATGAACCCCAAACTTCAAGCCTTTAGCATGTAATTTATCTATAATGGGTTTAAGTCCATTAGGAAAAAACTGTATTGATGACGATGGAATTCCAAACCCATCTATAGAAACTTCTGATGGATTAGGTTTATCTGCAATAGCCATCATATAACCGTCATAAATGACCGTTTTTGGAGAAGCGAACCAACCATTATCAATTACAAAATATTCATATCCCGAGGCTGCAAACTTTTGGATAAAAGCATCAGCTTCCTTTAAAGCAACCTCTTCGTAAATTGTTATACCATAACTATCGAAACTGTTCCAACCTAAAGGAGGGGTTTGAGCTAAAATTGCCTTATTGTTTTTCGCCTTTGGCTTATTCTTCAACTCTTGAGCGGCAGCATTATTAGCAATGGTCAGTACTACTAACAAAAAAAATAATGCTACCCTTGAATTTAATTTCATTATTTTATTTTATTTTTAATTGTCCACAAAACCGAGATATTCTATACTTCTAATTGGTATACTTTAAAAATGAAACTCCGTTTGCATTAATTTTAAAATTTAAATTTTTGATTTTTTTATTATTCCAAATATCATAAAGTGTTGACGAATTCGCAAAATCAGAACCGAAATCGGTTGTCTGCAAAGCAACTGTTTTACACTCTTTATTTCGATTAAAAACCCCTATCCAGCCGCCATTACCATTTTTATTTGGCGTTTTCCAAACTTCAATACCTTCTTTTTCATATACTAAACTTCCCATTACGGCATTTTGATT
>JAYVIK010000033.1:0-6121 GCA_043770265.1 Flavobacterium sp.
AATAGCGGCATACAAACAAAAATAGCCCACCCAACCCTCCCAAAGGGAGGGCTTTATATTGCTAAAAAATCTAAAATCATAATTCTAAAATCAAAATGATACAAGTACAAAATCTTTCAAAATCATATAACGGAACTTCCGTATTAAAAATAGACGCTTTAGAAATTCCAAAAGGACAAAGTTTTGGTCTTGTAGGCAATAACGGTGCAGGAAAAACAACTTTCTTCAGTTTGTTATTGGATTTAATCCAACCTTCCTCGGGACAAATTGTCAACAATGATATTCAGGTGAACATCAACGAAAACTGGAAACCCTTTACGGCTTCTTTTTTAGACGAAAGTTTCTTGATTGGCTATCTTACTCCCGAAGAATATTTCTATTTCATTGGCGATTTGCGTGGTCAAAACAAAGCCGACATTGATGCTTTATTGGCTAAACATGAAGAATTTTTTAATGGCGAAATCCTTAAAAATAAGAAGTATTTGCGGGATTTATCCAAAGGAAATCAGAAGAAAGTGGGAATCATAGCCACGCTTATTGGCAATCCCGAAGTGATAATTTTGGACGAACCTTTTGCCAATTTAGATCCAACAACCGTGAGCCGATTGAAAAAAATAATCAAGGAATTGGCTCATAATCCTGATGTTACTGTTTTAGTTTCAAGTCACGATTTGCAACATACCGTTGAGGTTTGCGATAGAATTGTTGCGCTAAACAAAGGCCAAGTGGTAAAAGATATTCAAACATCAGCAGAAACCTTGCAAGAACTAGAAGCGTTTTTTGCGGTTTAAATTTCGATAATTCAAAAAGAAACGTAATTTTACCAGTCATTATACTAAAATTCCATTTTAAAAGTTAAATGATAAACTGTTTCCCATTGAAAACCAAGATATTTAAACACGCTTTCTTTATATTATTAATACTTTTTTTGGTAGCTTGCTCTACTAAGAAAGACACTTTTTTAGCAAGAAACTCTCACGCCTTAAGCACCAGAGACAACATTTTATACAATGGTCAAATCGCATTAGATAAAGGAGTTGTAAGCATAAAAAGCAGTAATAAAGACAATTTTTGGAAACGATTGCCCATCGAGAGAATGCAATTGAAAGAGGATGATTCACCCAACGGAAATTCCAAAAACTCCGATTTTGAAGCAGCCGAAACTAAAGCCACCAAAGCCATTCAAAAACATTCGATGTACATTGAAGGGCAAGAAAAAAATTACCAAATAGACGAAGCCTATCTACTTTTAGGAAAAGCTCGTTATTATGACCAACGGTTTTTTCCTGCACTCGAAGCCTTCAATTATATTTTATACAAATATTCTACAAGCAGCAATATCAGTCCTGCCAAAATCTGGCGCGAAAAAACCAATATGCGTTTAGGAAACGATGCTCAAGTTCTCAAAAACATCGCAAAACTTTTAAAGGAGAAAAAACTGAAACCTCAAGTTGTGGCAGATGCCAATGCGCTTTTGGCCGAATCTTTTTTGAATTTAGAAGAAAAAGACAGTGCCATTGTAAAATTGAAAATTGCTGAAAATAAAACTAAAATCAATGCTGAAAAGGCTCGTTATCGTTTTATTCTTGGACAATTGTATCAAGAATTGGGTATAAAAGACACTGCTTTGAGTTATTATCAGGAAGTAATTGATATGAATCGAAAAGCCGACAGAGAATATGTTATTCAGGCGTATGCTAAAAAAGCTCAATTATTCGATTTTAAAAACGGCGATAAAGAAGCTTTTTTAAAAACCTACAACAAACTTGTTGCCGACAGGGAGAATCGTACTTTTTTAGGCACTATTTATTATGAAATGGGTGTTTTTTATGATAAAAATAACGATCAGGAATTGGCCAAAAAATTTTATAATACTTCCTTAAAATCAAAGTCTGCAGATGCTTATTTATTAGCTTCTAATTATAGGAATATAGGGAATATGTATTTTAAAAATACGGATTATTTTAAGGCGGCAAAGTATTACGATAGTACCTTGGTGAAATTGGATGTGAAAACTCGTGAACACATTCAAATCAAAAAAATTCGAAAAGATTTAGATGAAGTAATTGAATTTGAATCTATTGCAAAAACAAATGACAGTATTTTGAATGTAGTTGCTATGAGCGATGCCAAGAGAGTTTTATACTATGAAGACTATATTGTAAAATTAAAGAAATCCGATGAAGAGAAAAGACTTTTTGCCGAAAAGCAAAAAGAAATCCAGAAAAATATAGACGTAAATAATCTATCTTCGTCAGACGATCCTCCTCCAGGAGCTCCGCAAGGCGGAAAAACACCTCCAAGGAAATCGCTTGTTCCACCTTCGATTAAAAATAATTCCTCAAATAATGCGTCAAATGATTTCTATTTTTATAATCCATCGACAGTAGCTTTTGGAAAAATAGAGTTTAAGAAAAAATTTGGAAATCGAGCGTTAGGAGGAAATTGGAGAATACCTGCAACAGGAACTGACGTGGTTGCTGATGATGTAAACAGCGATACTAATTCAACTCCATACGCAAAAGTTGCCGAAGTTGAGACGCCTGAATACACAACTGCATTTTACATCGATATGCTTCCTAAAACACAAACAGAAATTGACAGTATTACCAGAGAAAGAAACTTTGCCGACTATCAACTTGGGGTGATTTATAAAGAAAAATTCAAAGAATATAAATTAGCCAGCGACAAGTTGGAAAAACTGCTACAGCAAAATCCAGAAGAAAAATTGGTGCTTCCTTCGATGTATAATTTGTATAAAATATATCAAATTACCAATGCTGCCAAAGCCGAAGAAATGAAAAACCGCATCTCTAGCCAATATCCAGATTCTAGATATACTCAAATTATCAATAACAAAAATCCTAACACCATTACCGAATCAGAATCTACTGAGGCGGAATATAATAAATGGTATAAATCGTATCAAGAGGAACAATTTGTTGTACTATTAGAAAAAATAGACGGTCTTATCATTCAATATTATGGCGATGAAATTGTACCTAAATACGAATTGCTCAAGGCCAAGACCATTGGAAAACTAAGAGGATTAGATGCCTACCAGAAAGCAATGCTGTTCGTTGCCGATAATTATACTTCAACTGAAGAAGGCAAGAATGCTCGTGAAATTCTAACCACTCAAATTCCGGTATTAGAAAAACTGAATTTCACCACAACCGAATCTAAAAACTGGAAAATAGTTTATAAAGTGGGATCTCAAGACAACAAGGCCACAAAAAATATAGAAGAGAAATTCAAAAAATTCATTACTGATGAGAAACTTACAAGGCTTAGTTGCACATTTGATATTTATACCGAAAAAGAAAATTTCATAGTAATTCAGGGTATAAAATCTGAAGCCTACGCTAAAAATGTTGCTTCGATTTTGAAGGATGACAAAAAATATAAAATCACTGAACCAGCAATAGTAATTTCGAGTGATAATTACAGAGTAGTTCAAATCAAGAAAAATCTAGCGGAATATTTATCTCCACAAAAAACAGTAGCGGCTCCAAATCCATCCGTTCCGCAACAAGGTTTTGAAAATTCTCAATCAACAGAACAAGAACAACAAAATCAAGAAACACCAGCATCTAAATCGAATAGAACAAGACCGCCTGTAGGAATTCCAAATAAGAAAGACAGTGATTCCCCAAATTCCAATTCAACTCCAAAACAGTAAATTATGTTTGAAAAAAAGACAAAATCATATACAGAATTTCTGGGAAAAACCAATAGAATTGTAGAAGGAACCATCATAAAAGGAGATATTATTTCCCAAGCCGATTTTAGATTGGATGGAGAATTGACAGGAAATTTTCAAACTAAAGGAAAAATTGTCATTGGTCCAGCCGGAAGCGTTACGGGAGATATTATTTGCAAAAACGCTGACATTGAAGGGAAATTTAAAGGCAAAATTCAAGTTTTAGAAATTTTGAATGTGAAAAACAAAGCTAGCATTCACGGAGAAGTAATTTGCGGAAAATTATCCGTAGAGCCAGGTGCCGATTTTAGTGCTTCTTGTATGATGAAAACCAATTCAAAAACTACGATTGAAAATGACGGAGAACCAAGACCCGAAGAAACGAACTAATAATAAGTGGTTAGCGCTCATTAATATTCCCATTCAAATGGGCGTCATTATTTTTTTGTTTTCGTATTTAGGAAATTGGCTTGACGAGAAATATCCCAATACTCATACTATATTTGTCAAAATCCTAACATTAGTGGGAGTTGCCATTGCTTTTTACAACATCAATAGGCAATTGAAAGACATCAATAAATCTTCATAAACAGCAATGAATTTAAAAAAATACCGACCCATTCTTGAAGTTTTTTTCCTTTCGATGCTGGTATATCTAGTGCACAAATTGGTTTTTTTCATAAATGAAAATCATCCTAAACTACAAGGTTTTCATTTTCCGATAGAGGTTATATATGGGTTTTTCTTGGTTTGTGCGTTGCTTATTATTCTTATCCTTATTAAGGTAAACGAAAAAAATATTGACAATGTAGGTTTTACTTTTCTTCTGATTACTTTTATTAAAATGGCTTTATCATATATTATTCTGCACCCCATCTTAAATTCAGGAATTTCAAATATAAAAACAGAAAAACTTAATTTTTTTATTATATTCGCTTTGTTTTTAACGATAGAAACTATTGTAACGGCCAGAATTTTAAACAATAAGCAATAAATTGTTTAAAAGAACACAAATCGTACATTTTTTTTATTTATTGTTTTTAACATTTAAATTTAAAATGTACCTTTGCACCCAATTTCAGAAAGTAAAAATTAAGATATAGAACAGTTATGTTGATTTCAAACAAACCACTTCAATTTATAATAGCGATTTTAATAGCCTGTCTTCCACTATTTGGTTTCTCAAATACTCCAAACGAAGGCAAACCAGTACACACTGAAACAACAGCCGTTACAAACAAAACTTCGGGTGAATCATCAGACGAGAAAGCAGAGATTAAAGAAAAAATAGACGAGAAAAAAGCACACCACGTTCTTGATGCTCATGATTTTTCTTTATTTGAAGACGAAGCAACTGGCGTTCATTATGGTTTTCCTTTACCTATTATAGTATGGGATAATGGTGTTCAAATATTTTCATCATCAAAATTCAATCACGGAGAATCGGTTGCTGAATCTAACGGGAACTTTTATAAATTAGGTCATAACGAAAAAATTTATAAAACCGATGCTGCTGGAACAATGACAGGAGATGAACATCATATAACAAATCCACAGGTTTTAGATTTTTCTATAACAAAAAGTGTTTTTACAATGATGGTTGTTGCTCTTTTAATGTTTTTATTGTTTTCTGGACTGGCAAAATCCTATTCTAAAAATTCAAGCATTGCTTCTGGAGCAGGTCGTTTTTTCGAACCCATAGTTTTGTATGTTCGTGACGAAATAGCCATTCCAAACATCGGTGAGAAACATTACAAACGTTACATGAGTTTCTTATTGACTATCTTTTTCTTTGTTTGGTTCTTGAATATTTTTGGATTAACGCCACTAGGAATCAATGTTACAGGAAACATTACAATTACTGCAGGTTTAGCAATAGTTACATTTCTTATTACAACTTTTACAGCTAACAAAAATTATTGGGGACACATTTTCTGGATGCCAGGTGTGCCAGTTCCAATGAAAATAATATTAGCACCAATAGAATTATTGGGAATATTTATTAAGCCTTTTGCATTAATGATTCGTCTTTATGCCAATATGATTGCAGGACACATTGTAGTGATGAGTTTGCTTGCTTTAATTTTTATTTTTAATAATATAGGCATGGGTATATTTTCATTACTGTTAACGTTTATAATTTCAGTAATCGAAATATTAGTAGCAGCATTACAAGCTTATATTTTCACAATGTTGGCCGCTTTGTATTTTGGCTCAGCAGTTGAGGAGCATCATCACGAAGAAGCTCATCACTAAAAGTTAGAAATTAGAATTACGAAGTTAGAAATCAATTCTAACCTCTAAATTCTGACCTCTAACCTCAAATTGAATGTTTAATTTTTAATACATATTTTTATGGAAATTCCTAAAATCATTGGAGCAGGATTAGTAGTTATTGGAGCAGGTATTGGTATTGGT
>JAYVIK010000034.1:0-2318 GCA_043770265.1 Flavobacterium sp.
TCAAAGAGGTTTTCAAAATTCTGATGAAGTTAATCATAATGACAGACATTACAGAAATCAATTTGATCAATCAGGAAAAATCGAAAATCCACGAAACCCTCAAAATAATGCTAATTATCAAAGCGGAAGAATTGTCCAAGCAGAAAACTTTGATACTATTTATAATGTAAATAATTCTAAAAATTTCGACAAACTAAACAATAGTTATAGCAGTCAGGACGTGCAGCACATGAAAAATGCTAGCGATATGCAAAACCGTGAAAATTCAAAATATACGTCTAATGACAATACAATTCACAATATTGGATATAGTAATCACGCTTCAGAAGGTTATCGAAATAATCAATTGGAAAACAATCAGTTGGCTAGCGAGCACACGAATTTGAAGAATAATGTTAACACCTATACTGTTAACGATTTTGAAGTAGTGCAACCGTTCAATAGAAGAAAAAGTCAATTAGAGTTAATGTTAATTAATGCGGGCTTTGATATGGAATTGTTTAATGATTTTAGGGATGAGCTTCTTGAATTAGAGAAAGATAACATCATAATGAAATATAAGCAAGACTTAATGATGATGATTCTTAAAAGTTAAACTAAGACTTTATTTAATGATTTGTTTTCAGTAGGCACACGGTACTATAAAATAGTTGGTTTTACTAGTGAATGAGTATTATATCAAAAACGAGTCGCCTGAATTAACATCAAAAACCAGTTCTTCGAGACAAGTATTTTTAAGCATTAATGCAAGATCTTTTCGGATGCTTTTGAACCTTTTATTAAGTGGACAAGGGTGTTCATCAGAGCAATGATTTATTCCAAGTCCACAACTAGTAAAAATTGCATCTCCATCAATTGCGGTTACAATTTGGGCTAGATTAATTTTTTTGATATTTTGTTTCGGGATTTCAAAACCACCTCCAATTCCTTTAATGGAATGAACAAGTTCTTTTTTTGCCAAAACTTGCAAAATTTTAGCCGTGAAAGACCTTGGAGAATCAATATTTTCCGAGATGTCTTTTATCGTAGTTCTTTTGTTTTCGTTGGATTGTGCGGCTATAAAAATACAAGCTCGAATTGCGTATTCACAGGTTTTTGAAAACATTTTATTAAATATTAGAAATTGGTTTTATTCTCTTAAAAAAATCTTTATCCTTGATGTAGAAAATTTTTCGCAATCAATTTTATTGTTAGAACGTTCAAGTTTAGAAAGTGTTTTAACATCATTTCTAAAATATTGGATGTAATAATTACCAGGATAGTTTTTACTTTCCAAAAACTGAATCATTGTTGCCAAATCTTCATTAGATAACAAATTAGAATGATAGGTGGTTCGTATTTCAAAAGGGATTTTGGCTTGTAAAATTATATCTAATGTTTTTTCAAAAGAATCATATAATTTCGATTGTGTAATCGCTTGAAATTTCGATTTAGGTGCTTTATAATCTAATGCGACGTAATCTATCAAATTTTGATTTAGCAATTGTTGCATTACTTGGTGTGAACTGCCATTGGTGTCAATTTTTACCAAAAAGCCCATTCTTTTAATTTCGGTAATCAATGGAATAATTTTTTTATGCAGTAAACATTCGCCTCCACTGAAAACAACAGCATCTAATAAATTTTTTCGTGTATGTAGAAAAGAAAGTATTTCTTCAAAAGAAAGAGTTCCTTTTCCGAGTACAATCTCAGGATTATAACAATACAAACAGCGCATATTACAACCTGCAAACCAAAGAATGCAGGCCGATTTATGTGGATAATCTAATAAGGTGAAAGGTGTTAAGCTGTAAATAGGGGTACTAACATTTTCCTTCTGTGAAATGAGTTCGTTGTTTGTGTTCACCTTTTTTTCCAATATTAAAACTTTCTACGGGTCTGTGATAGCCCATTACTCGTGTGTAAACTAGGCATTTGGTTCTCAAATGCTGATTTTCTTCCAAAATCGGATTCGTTTTAGTTTCTGTTTTCATATTTCTTTTTTTAGTTTAAAATTGTTTAAAGTTTCAAATGGTTTCAAATGGTTTCAAATTTCAGGTTTTAGACAGCTGCTCAACTTTAAACTTTGAACTTTGAACTTTTTTCTTTTTCTTCGATTAATGCATCATCACATTTAGGGCAATATTCATGTTCTCCATTCAAATAACCGTGAACGGGACAAACACTAAACACTGGTGTTACCGTGATGTAAGGCAATCTAAAGCTTGACAATACTTTTTTGACAAATTGTTTGCAGGCTTCTGGTGAACTCATTTTTTCACTCATATACAAGTGCAAAACGGTTCCTCCGGTATATTTGCATTGTAATTCATCTTGCA
>JAYVIK010000035.1:0-18268 GCA_043770265.1 Flavobacterium sp.
ATAAAATTAACCAACAAAGCAATGAAAATAAAAACCATTAAAAATGTCCACTTGAACAAAGGGTCTAGAAAAAACCATTAATTTTGTCCATTACTCCAAATTATTCATTAATTAATAATGGTGCTTTTCCATCAGTAATAATCACTTTACTGTTGGGTGATTGCGAAAGTTTACTAAAGGCTTCAATAGTTCTAAGTTTTATAATTTCTGGAGTTAATCCTTCTGCGAGGATTTTTTGAGAATCTCTTTCACCTTTTGCGTCAATAATTTTCCTTTCGGCTTCTAGTGTTGCCTGTTTGATTATAAATTCCATTCGCATTGCATCTTGTTCTGCTTGCAATTTTTGCTCTATAGAACTAGCCAAACCACTAGGTAATTGAATACTCTTCATCAGAACAGCTATAAGATCGATTCCATCAGCTTGTTTTTCTAAATTGACCATCATTTTTGATTTTATTTCTTCTTCAATTTTTGCTCTCATACCAGAGTGCATGTCTTTAGCATAGAATTGTGCGCAAACATCAGAAGATGCAGACCTAAATATACTGGTTATTACAGATTCATAATCTTGTCCTAAGTTTTCTAAAATTGTTGGGATTTTTTGTTGCTCTAATCGATACAAAATAGAGATTTCAGAATTAACACTTAGCCCTTCTTTTGTAGGTAAGCTTAGTACAAGTTTAATGTTATTTGTTTGCGTTGATTCTTTAATAACTTTACTTACAAATGGATTATAAAAAATTACTCCTTGAGTAGAAATTTTATCTGAAAACTTCCCTAAGGTTTGTTTGACACCAGCTTGACCAGGTCTCACAACGGCACAACTAGAGGCTATTAGTGATATTCCAATCAAATAAATTAAATTTGTTTTCATTAGTGGGATTTTAAAGGTTACTTTTTTTGAATTTAATATTTATTAATATTTGATCAAATGTAATTCAACTATTTGATAAATTTTTATTTATATTTTTAATAAAATACATAAACATATTTTATGAACTATGAATTAAATAACCATAGATTTTTATAAAAGTAATTTAAACAGTGAATTTAACAAAAGTGTCCGAGTAATTATATGGAAGTCAGCTCGATAGTGCGAATTTTAATCAATTACAAAACAAAAGAACACGCAGCAGTACTTCGAGGAAATAAAACTAAAGAACTTAAAACGAAGTAATAATACAAAATCAAGCAATTAAAACCACATCCATAAAATTTGCTGTACCTTTGCGCCAAATTAAAGAAGCACTCAAAATAAATAGTGTTTACTTCATTTAAACACCATTTATGTCATTCAACTCATTAGGATTATCAGATGCTTTACTAAAAGCCATCAGCAAAAAAGGATACACAACCCCATCTCCAATACAAAAAAAAGCAATTCCACCCATCTTGGAAGGCAAGGATGTTTTGGCCTCTGCACAAACTGGAACAGGAAAAACAGCGGGTTTCACTTTACCAATATTACAAATTTTATCACAAGGAAAACATTTAAGCCACAGACCTATTCGTGCATTGATATTGACTCCAACCCGCGAATTGGCTGCCCAAATATTAGCGAATATAAAAGAATACAGCGAGTTTGTAGATATACGCAGCGCCGTAATTTTTGGAGGTGTAAACCAAAACCCGCAAGTGGCTCAACTGCGTCAAGGTGTTGATATTTTAGTTGCAACTCCAGGACGATTAATCGATTTGCAAAATCAAGGTTTAATAACGCTTTCCAAAGTGGAAATCCTAGTTTTGGATGAAGCTGATCGAATGCTAGATATGGGATTTTTACGAGATATCGAACGCATTATGAAAGTTCTGCCACCGAAAAGGCAAAATTTGATGTTCTCTGCCACTTTTTCAAGAGAGATTAAAAATTTGGCGATGGGTATTTTGCACCATCCCGTTCAAGTAGAAGCCACGCCCGAAAATACGACCGTTGAGACCATTATCCAAAAAGTATATCCTTGTGCCAAAGAGAAAAAAACCGAATTAATCATCAAACTAATCACCGAAGGCAACTGGAAACAGATTTTGGTTTTTACCCGCACCAAACAAGGCGCCAACAAACTGACTGAAAGTATGATTAGCTCCGGCATCAAAGCAGCAGCGATTCACGGTAACAAAGGCCAAGGCGCTCGGACAAAAGCTTTAGCCAGTTTCAAAAACGGAAGCCTGACCGCATTGGTCGCCACAGATATTGCCGCTCGTGGTTTGGATATTCCATTGTTGCCTCACGTTGTTAACTTTGAATTACCCAATATTCCTGAAGATTACGTGCACCGAATTGGTAGAACCGGAAGAGCTGGAGCAAGCGGAGAAGCCATTTCTTTGTTTAGTCCCGACGAAACTGTTTTTCTACGCGATATCGAAAAATTGGTCGGCTTGAAATTGCCCAAAGAAAACATCAAAGGTTTTGAGCCAGATCCTAACGCTTCAACCGAACCCATAAAACAAGGACAAGGAAGAGTGCAACGCAATTCAACTCCGCGACAACCCAAAACAGATACCACAAAAAGAAGCAGTAATAACAGCTTTGGTCCAAGACGTCCACAACAAAATAATGATAGACGTTCTAATAGATAATTTTATGCTCCGCAAAGTCTCCGACTTTGAGGATGTGATAAAAGGTCTCCGACCTTCGTTACCAATTATAAATAGTGCTAATCGATTGTGGTTTCAAAACATCAATTACAGGATTGTCAACTTTTGTTATTGCTATAATTCCACTATCTTCAACATAATTGGAAGCGCTGGAATATACATAATGAGAGGCATTTGCAACAATTCCTGCTCGAACCGGGTTCAAATGAATATAATCCAATTTCGACCAAAAGAACTTTTCTGAAAAAATTTCTTCGGGATGATTTCCATATTGCCAAAACTGATATTTTTCGTTTCGGCTATGGCTTTTACAAGCAAATTCAAAACGTTTCAGCATCCAATCTGCCCTACTTTCTGGCTCAGTTTCTATTTTATTCAAAATAGTTGTTGCTGTAAACTTTTTAAAATCCCGAATCAAATCGGATAATTTACTATTTTCTGACTGAATGATTAAATGAATGTGATTGGACATAATTACAAATCCATACAAAATCATTCCTTTATTTTTTATACAAAAATCCAGACTTTCGATGACGCAATCTTTATAGGTTTTTCTAGAAAAAACATCCACCCAATCCACAATTGTTGCTGTTATAAAATGCACTTTAGATTGATCTCGAATTATGAATCCTTCTTTTTCTTTCATTTTTGTTTTTTTTAAGGTCAGTCAGAGACTGAAAATCACTACCTCAAAGTCGGAGACTTTGCGGAGCTGGGAAAATTTATTTCGTATCAGCACCATCTAGGATTTTAAAAAAATTCTCACATTGTCAAATATCACTTCTTTACCTTTAACTTTATATAAAAATGAATCAAATCTTAACATAATGCTATTTTTATTGCCTTCTCCATATTGAACCATATTTTCAATTTTAAATGGAAAATCATATTCTTTAAAAACTTTGATAAATTCCTTGTACGTAAAAGCTGGATAAAGTCTGTTATTTATATCTTTGATTTGATTTTCAATTAGTATTTTATCATAATCAAGATTATCTAATTTATAATCCCTAAATAACTGTTTGTTTATACTTATTTTATCATCAAAAAATATGTATTTTTCATATTCTTCTTTTTGATGTTCTTTAATATTCTTTAGATGAACAAGCCCTTCTTTATCAATTGGAGATATTGATGTATAAATATCTATTCTTCTTGATTTTTTTATTTTCCCTTCAAAACCGCATAGAATTTTACAAATGTATATAAAGCGAATAAATTCCCCATTTTTCCTTCCTTGTCTATAATTTTCATAGTCTTCTACAAAAAAGGGTCTGATATATATAATTTGTCCATAACCATTCTCAGTGCCAACCCACTGTCCTAATTCAAAATTTAATTCTTTCATAATCTAAATAACTTTTATATTGTTTTTATTCTCGCTATCCAGCTCCGCAAAGTCTCTGACTTTGAGGATGCGTTCGTCAGTCTCTGACTGACATAAAATTAAACGATCCAAAACAAAGTCGGTTACAAACCGAAAGTCACTACCTCAAAGTCGGAGACTTTGCGAAGCATACAATCTGAAACTACCCCAACCAACCATCTCTATCCAAACTTCTATACTGGATGGCCTCGGCAATATGAGAAGAAATAACTTTTGGAGCTGCTTCTAAATCAGCTATAGTTCGGGCTACTTTCAAAATCCTGTCGTAAGCACGAGCCGAAAGATTCAGGCGTTCCATTGCGGTTTTTAGTAATTGTTTCGAAACATCATCAAGCGCGCAGTATTCCCGAATGTGTTTGGTATTCATCTGGGCATTGTAATGAATGTTTTCCATTTGCACAAAACGTTCCGTTTGAATTTCTCTTGCAGCCGTTACTCGTTTGCGAATTTCGACGCTACTTTCCGCTTTTTGATCTTCTGATAATTTATCGAAAGGAACAGGCGTCACTTCAATATGAATATCGATTCTATCCAATAAGGGTCCTGAAATTTTGCTCAAATAGCGTTGCATTTCGTGTGGCGAAGAAGTTTGTGGTGAATCAGGATCATTAAAAAAACCGCTCGGACTTGGATTCATACTCGCCACCAACATAAATGAAGACGGATAAGTCACAGTAAACTTGGCTCTGGAAATAGTCACTTCTCTATCTTCCAAGGGTTGGCGCATTACTTCAAGAACGTCTCTTTTAAATTCTGGCAATTCATCCAGAAACAAAACGCCATTGTGAGCCATCGATATTTCTCCCGGTTGCGGATAACTCCCGCCTCCTACTAAAGCCACATTAGAAATAGTATGATGCGGACTTCGGAACGGTCGCTGATTCATTAAACCTACTTCTTTCAATTTTCCGGCAACACTATGAATTTTGGTGGTTTCCAATGCTTCTCGTAAAGTCATTGGCGGTAAAATACTGGGCAAACGTTTAGCAAGCATTGTTTTTCCAGCTCCTGGGGGTCCAATCAAAATAATATTATGTCCACCAGCTGCGGCAATTTCCATACATCTTTTTATAGACTCCTGCCCTTTCACATCGCTAAAATCGAATTCGGGAAAGTCTAATGTTTTATAAAATTCAGCACGAGTGTCAATAATTGTGGGTTCGATAGTGCCTTTTCCTTCAAAAAAATCGATCACTTGCTGAATATTTTCTATACCATAAACATCCAAACCAGCAACAATGGCGGCTTCTTTTACATTTTGGATAGGAAGAAAAAAACCTTTGAAACCTTCTTCTTTGGCTTTTATGGCAATAGGCAGAGCACCACGAATGGGTTGCAATCCACCATCGAGCGAAAGTTCTCCCATAATAATGTACTTGTCAATATCGTCGCCTTTAATTTGCCCAGAAGCAATAAGAATTCCAATAGCGAGTGTCAAATCATACGCAGAGCCTTCTTTACGCAAATCGGCTGGCGCCATATTGATGGTGATTTTTTTGACAGGTAGCGAATATCCATTATTCTTGAGTGCAGCTGCAATTCGGTAACTGCTTTCCTTGATAGCATTGTCTGGTAAACCAACTAAATGATAGCCAACTCCCTTGTCTATATTGACTTCTACCGTTATTGTAGTGGCTTCAACACCAAAAACGGCACTTCCAAAAACTTTTACTAACATAATTGTATAATTAAAAATCTAAATTTAATCTAAATTTCCTTTCAAAATGAAAATTATTTTCAGATTATTAGAATTTAGTCTTCATTTGAATTGGGATGGATATTCCAACCCAATTTGATTTCTAACTTCATCTACAATTTTAATCAAATCTAAACTATTTTGGTGTGACCAAAGCGTACTTTCAATGCGGTTTTCTTTGATACATTGATGACATTCCTCGATTTCGTAAGTAAACCCTTTTCCTTTGGTTGGCAATAAAAACTCCTCTTCCTGATTATCTATAGTCAAAGTCAAGGATTGCGCTTGATACCAAGGCGTGTTTAAATTAATTCTCCCTTTTGTACCATTAATTGTTGCTTTTATATTAGAATTGGATACAAAACTTGAATGTAAAATGGCTTGTGCATTTTCGTATTGCAAAATCATAGAAGTTTGCAAATCGGCACCCGTTTGATGAAAATTAGCTTTTGCCAATATTTCAGTTGGAATTCCTAACACAACATAACTCAAGAATAAGGGATAAACACCAACATCCAAAAGCGCACCGCCACCCAAATTCAAATCCGTTTTTCGGTTGCTCACACCTTCAAGATCATCCGCAAAAAAAGAAAAATCGGCATTAATGTATTTTACTTCGCCTATTTCTCCCTTTTTAATTTTAGAAAAAGCTTCCCGAAAAGAAGGATTAAATCGGGTCCAAAAAGCTTCCATAAAAAATTGATTATTGGCCTTCGACACATTAATCATTTGTAAAGCATCATTATAATTTAATGCAATAGGTTTTTCGCAAAGTACGTGTTTGTTATGCTTTAAGGCTTGAATAGTCAAAGAGGCGTGCGAAGAATGTGGTGTGGCAATGTATAAAATATCAATTTCCGGGTCTTTTATAATTTCATCGTATGAAGAATAGGCTTTTTGACAATCATACTTTTTTGCAAACTCTTGCGATTTTTCACGGTTTCGAGAAGCCACAGCACCAAGTTCGGCACCTTCAACAAGCAATAAATCTTTGGCAAATTGATGTGCAATATTGCCTAAACCTACAATTCCCCATCTTATTTTACGTTTATCATTCATGTTATTTTGATAATAAATTAATTTAAAATTTAAATTTAATATAAATACTTTTCAAAATAAAATTTACTGTGCGATTTTGTTTGAAAATAGATAGATATTAATTTACTTCGTTTAAAATTTAAGATTTACTCTTCAACAAGTTGTCCAAATGAAACTACTACTTCACACATTCGATCTAAAATTAAAACATCCTTTTACCATTTCAAGAAAATCTCATTCCATTCAACCTTCTTTAATTGTTGAAATACAAAGTGAGGGGCATTCAGGCTTTGGCGAGGCAACTTCAAATTCGTACTATAATAACACGGTAGATTCGATGAAACATCATTTGGAAAAAATAATTCCATTTATCGAAAGTGTTACAACTGTAACTCCTGAAGAATTTTGGCAAAAAGCATATCCATTTTTGCAGCACGATATGTTTGCACTTTGCGCTTTGGATATGGCTTACAACGATTGGTATGCTCGAAAACAAGGCAAAAAACTATATGAATTATGGGGATATTCAACCAATAATAATCCAATGACCGATTATACCATTGGCATTGATAGCATTGAAAAAATGGTGTCGAAAATGAAAGAGCTCCCTTGGCCAATTTATAAAATAAAATTGGGAACCAAGGAAGACATTGCCATTGTTACTGAATTGCGACAACATACAGATGCCATTTTTAGAATAGATGCCAATTGTGGTTGGAGCGTTTCTGAAACCTTATATAATGCAATTGAATTGAAAAAATTGGGCGTCGAATTCTTAGAACAGCCTTTAAAAGCAGACAATTGGGAAGGTCATAAACAATTATTTAAAAATTCGGTTTTACCTATTATAGCTGACGAAAGTTGCATTATCGAAGAAGATGTAGCAAAATGTCACCATCATTTTCACGGTGTAAATATTAAATTAGGAAAATGTGGCGGACTTACTCCTGCCAGAAGAATGATTTTACTGGCCAAAAAGCTGGACTTGAAAACAATGGTGGGTTGTATGACCGAATCTACTGTTGGGATTTCGGCCATTGCTCATTTGCTGCCTGAACTTGACTTTGTTGATATGGATGGTGCATTATTATTGTCTGAAGATATCGCAACAGGCGTAACAATTCACAAAGGTATTGTTCAATATTCGGAATTGAACGGATCAGGAGTTACTTTATTACCTTTATAAGTGTAACAAAATTATTCAATTTAAAACACACATTGTTTAGCTACACACAATCAAATTGTCAGTATTTCAAACTTCAATACTAATGTTTTGAAGCATTTGATTTCCATCCAATCTTAAATTTATCATAAATCAGCATTAACAAATTGTAAATTTTCACTAATAATTATCTTGTACCCATAAATTTTTGGGGTATAAAATATTATTTTAATAAAAATCACCCCTAAAGTCATATTTTTTATGGGGATTTGAAATGATTTTATACTTTTATCAAAATTTTTAACTAAAAAAAACCAAATTATGCGAAAGATTATTTTAAGTGTGATTCTAATCACAATTCTGGTATTAGCCGTTTTTTCAATTTATTTATTCCCTGAATCTACCGTATTAGGTGCTCACGTGGTGGAATTAAAATTAGATACTGGAGATACCGCTTGGATGTTATGTGCTACAGGTCTTGTATTGTTAATGACTCCTGGATTAGGATTCTTTTACGGTGGAATGGTAGGTAAAAAGAATGTAATTAGTACTGTACTACAGAGTTTTATAGCTATGGTAATTGTTACTGTGCTATGGGTAGTAGTTGCATTCGGATTGTGTTTTGGACCATCAATAGGTGGAATAATTGGAGATCCAAGTTCAAATATGTTCTTTAATGGTGTAAGCGCCAATACAGCTTGGGAATATGCACCAACGATTCCTTTACTTTTGTTTGCTTTATTTCAAGCAAAATTTGCCATTATTACACCAGCCTTAATAACTGGAGCTTTTGCAGAACGTGTTCGTTTCTGGGCTTATATGTTGTTTATGGTTTTATTCATACTATTCGTTTATGCCCCTTTATGCCACATGACTTGGCATCCTGATGGAATGTTTTGGGGATGGGGAGTATTGGATTTTGCTGGAGGAACAGTAGTACACATGAGTGCTGGTTGGGCTGCACTTGCTGGAGCGATGTTCTTAGGAAAAAGAAAATCTGAAAAATCAAATCCTGCACGTATTACTTATGTATTATTAGGAACAGGTTTACTATGGTTCGGTTGGTTTGGTTTCAATGCAGGATCGGCTGTTGGAGCTGGTAGTATAGCTGCGCAAGCTTTAGGAACAACAACCGTTGCTGCTGCCGCTGCTGCAATGGGATGGGTTTTCTTAGATAAAATTTTAGGTCACAAACTTTCTGCTATGGGAGCTTGTATCGGTGCTGTTGTTGGTTTAGTTGCCGTTACTCCTGCAGCTGGATTTGTATCTATCCCTTCTGCACTTGCTATTGGTTTTATAGCTAGCATTATAAGTAACCTTGTAGTGAGTAAATTCCCTAAAGGAAAAATTGACGATGCGTTAGATGTTTTTGCTTGTCACGGTGTGGGTGGTATGGTAGGTATGCTTTTAACTGGTGTATTTGCTTCAAGCGCAGTTAATCCGGGTATGGTAAAAGTAGGAAACCAAGGTTTAATTTATGGTGATACAGCTTTATTTTTGGTTCAGCTTAAAGCATTAGTTGTCGTATCTATTTTCGCATTTGTTGTTTCTTATGCTTTATTCTTTATTGTGAATAAAATCACTCCTCTAAGAGTTTCTGAAGAGAAAGAAGAATTAGGATTAGACATTTCTCAACACGGAGAATACCTATAATAAAACCATTTATTTAATTTTTGAAACACGCTAAAGATTCGTTTTTAGCGTGTTTTTTTTTGTGATTCATTGTTTACAACAGATTAAAATCCGTTGCTATAAAATATATCGTCCCTAAATCCAACGGATTAAAATCCGTTGCTACAAAATGTGTCGTCCCAATGGGACTTTTTCATCAACGTACTAGAGTCTAATTACATTAAAAGATTTTGTTGATGATTTTGTCATTCTGAAAAAGGAAGAATCTCAACCAACGTGGGCAACTAGCACGAAATACTTCTTCGTCATAATAACAAATAAAGATTAGATTAACTTAATGACATTGACTTCGAGCGTAGTCGCAGTACTATAATGTTTTTTGACTGCACTCGAACAGACAATAAGACCAAATTAATATGCTTTACAAGCTCAAAAAATATATTAACCAACAAAAAAAGCTTCCTGCTATTGTAAGTCAGGAAGCTTTATATATTGAATGGGGTTTAAATTATTTCTTAAACATAGCAATTCCAGTTTTTAACCAACTCTCATATTCTTCCACGCTGGTGTAACTAATTGTTGGCGTAGTTTCATTTAGATTATTTCCGCTTAAATCCGTCAAAACATACAAAGGTTGGGTATTGGTTTTGTATTTTGAAATCATAAAATCGGTCCATTTATCGCCAATGGTTTCAATTTCTGAACCTGTAGTTTTCGAAATAAAATGTTCGTTTTTGGGTAATTCTCGCTTATCGTCAACGTACAACGAAATCAAAACCAAATCATTTTTCAAAATAAATAAAACGTGTTCGTCAGACCAAACATTGTTTTCCATTTTTCTACAATTCACACAAGCATAGCCTGTAAAATCAAGCATAATGGGTTTGTTTACCGTTTTGGCATACGCCAAACCTTTGTCATAATCATCAAAAACGACAATTTGGTGCGGCCCCAATTTCGCTCCATTTGGCAAAATTGCAGTTGGAGCATTATTTCCTGAACCACCAAATCCAAGTGGACTTTCGCTGTATTCCATTGGAGGCGGAAAAGCATTTATCAATTTCAAAGGTGCTCCCCAAAGTCCCGGAATCATATAGATGGTAAAAGACAAAACTAATAATCCAAATGACAATCTTCCCACTGAAATATGAGCCATTGAACTATCGTGTGGCAAAGAAATTTTCCCAAACAAATAGAAAGCTAATGTTCCAAAAACAGCAATCCAAATCGCCAAAAAGACTTCTCGCTCTAATAAATGCAATTGCAAAACCAAATCAGCATTGGATAAAAATTTGAAAGCTAAAGCCAATTCCAAAAATCCTAATACTACTTTTACCGTATTGAGCCATCCACCTGATTTTGGTAAAGAATGCAACCAACCCGGAAACATGGCAAATAACATAAAGGGTAAAGCCAAAGCCAATGAAAAACCAAACATTCCAACTATTGGAGCAATCCCACCTTTGGAAGCGGCTTCGACTAATAATGTTCCAACGATGGGTCCTGTACAAGAAAAAGAAACTATGGCTAATGCCAAAGCCATAAATAAAATGCCAATAATTCCGCCTCTATCTGCCTGGCTATCTACTTTATTGGCCCAAGAATTAGGCAACATTATCTCGAAAGCTCCAAGAAAAGACGCAGCAAAAACAATTAATAATAGGAAGAAAATTAAATTAAACCAGACATTCGTTGACAAAGCATTCAATGCATCGGCACCAAAAATTCCAGTCACAACCAATCCCAATATGACATAAATAGCTATAATTGAAATTCCATAAATAATAGCGTTTCGAATTCCAGCCGCTTTAGTTTTACTCTGTTTGGTAAAAAAGCTCACCGTCATAGGAATCATCGGAAAAACACAAGGTGTCAGCAAGGCAGCAAATCCGGAAAGAAAAGCAATAAAAAAGATCGTCCACAATCCTTTTTGACCTTCTGGTTTTGAAGTATTTTTTATTTCTTTTGGTGCTGAAACAACCGCCTTTTCGACTTCTTCTGATTTTGAAATGATTTCTTCACTTTTAGTCGTATCCGTTTCAATTGGCAAAACGGATGCTTGCGAAACGGATGGAATAACGAAAGTGAATTTCTTCTCTAAATTGATGCAAGATTGTTTGCAAACTTGGTAATTCAAAGCCACTTCAATCGTCTTGATTTTGGGATTTGTCACCGTAATCTCTTGCTGAATTTGAGCGTTTTTCACAAAAAAAGTTTCGTTTACCTCAAAAACATCATTGTAGGCTGTAGTCGTTTTTCCTTCTTTGGCTTTGCCTATCAATTTGTAATTCCCTTTTTGATTTTCAAAAATGACTTCCATTGGTAGCGGTCCACCTTCTGGAGTAAACTGGGAATACATATGCCAATCTTTTTCTAAAACTCCGTTAAAAGTGAGAATATAATTGGTCTCTGATTTTTTTTCGATTTTGGTGGTCCATTTTACAGGATCAAGTATTTGAGAATTACCATTGGCAAACGCCAAAAAAGCAAGAAGTGAAAAAATTATTTTCCTCATTATTTCAATTGTATTTTAAGTATATTTTGGGTTGTATTTTTTATTTTAAAACGTTCATCTTGTCGAATTCCAACAATCCAAACAATTTCATTATTTGAACACAAGAGCCAAGTTTTTTCTTTTTCAATCAACGATAATTTTTCGTCTTTAAAAAACTTGCTCACTTTTTTTGATTTTCCATCCATTCCAAAAGGTTGAAAAATATCGCCACCCCGCCAACGACGCAGTACTAATGGATACCACAACTTGTCTTCATCGACAAATATAGTTGTATTTGAAAGATTTGAAATGTCAGCTACTTTACTAAACAAAAGATTTAAGGGAACTTTAACTTCTTTTTGGTTTTTATTGACAAAATATTCCTCGTTTTCATCGTCGGAGTTTAATGGGCTGAGAATAAGAAAATCTCTGTTTTTCAACAATCGAAATTCATTCGAAAACACCTGTTTCCCAGATTGTGCATTTACCAAATCGTAAATATCTTCCCAAGCCGAAAAACCAAAACCATAGAACCAATGATACAAATAAGATCTATAATTGGGTAATTTTTTCAATTGATTCAAATCAAAATAAACTTCAGTTCCTTTTTCTTTGGCTACTTGCTGATACACCAAAAACGAGGCATCTTCAACCATAGTTTTGGTTTCCTGCAAATGATTTTGAGTTTTTTGAAATGAAGAAAGAAAATCAGGATTCAATTGCTTAAAAATGGGAACCAAATTATGCCTGATTTTATTTCGCAAATATTTATCTGAAGCATTACTGCTGTCTTCGCGCCATTCGATAGCATTATCCTTGGCAAATTGCTCGATTTCTGATCTTGAAAAAATCAAGAATGGCCGAATTACATTTCCGTTTTGTGGTGGAATTCCAGTGAATCCGTCAATTCCAGTTCCCCGAACCAAATGAATCAGAAAGGTTTCTAAATTGTCGTCAGCGTGATGAGCCGTTAGGATATAATCATAGTTTTCGGTTTCTAAAAGTTCATAAAACCAACTGTATCGCAACTCACGAGCTGCGACTTGGGTAGAAAGTTTATAATCATTGGCGAAAGCCTCGGTATCAAATTGAGTTAAAAATAAACGAATTTCATTGGCTTCAGCATAATCCTGAATGAATTTTTGGTCGCCAAAACTTTCTACCCCTCGAAGTTGAAAATTGCAATGAGCAATCGCAATTTCAAACGGTAACTTATGAAATAAATCGACCATTACCATACTATCTATGCCACCACTGATAGCCAAAAGGAGTCGTTTTCCGATCAAGAAATCAAAATTTTGAGCGATATGATTTTCGAATTTCTGTTGCATATTCAAATTTAGTAAATTCATTTGAATTTAACTCAAAACTTCTCGCATTGCCTTTGCTTTGAGCAAACATTCTTCGTATTCATTTTCTGGAATGGAAAGCGAAGTTATGGCACTTCCTACCGAGAATGAAGCGTATTTATTTTCTTGATTGTACAAAATACTTCGAATAACAACGTTGAAATCGAAGTCGCCGTTTGGAGTAAAATAACCAACAGCTCCACTATACAAACCTCGTTTAGTTTCTTCTACTTCTTCAATAATTTTAAGTACCGAAACCTTAGGAGTTCCTGTCATACTTCCCATTGGAAAAGTAGTCTTAATTACATCAATACTAGCATATTGAATATCTAATTTTGAAGTGATAGTTGAAATCATTTGGTGCACTTGTTTGAAAGAATATATACAGCATAATTCCTCTACTTTTACAGAACCTTTTTGAGCTGTTCGGGACATATCATTGCGAACCAAATCGGTGACCATAATATTTTCGGCGCGTTCTTTTGGGTCTGAAGCCAATAATTTTTTAGACTTTTCATCTTCTATAGGATCAATAAAACGTTTAGCTGTTCCTTTGATAGGTTGCGAAATCAGCAAATCGCCTTCTTTTTTTATATAACGTTCTGGCGAAGCAGAAAGCAAAAATTGTGTGTTATTTTTAAAAAAAACTGCCTGTGGAGCTTTTGAAATTTCGTTTAGTTTCAAAAATTTTTCCAATGGATTTATTACTGCATTTTCAGCATAAAATTCCATACAAAAATTCGCTTCATAAATATCGCCACGATGAATATGTTCTAATAAATTAGAAACTTTGTCAAGATAGTTGTCTTTTGAAATTCGTTGCTTTATATCAATTTCTGAAAACTGAATATCTGCAATCTGTGATCTGCAATCTGCAATCTTATTTCTTCAAAATCCTCCTCCACTTCATCATCACACATATTGAGATATTGAATTTCGAGCTGGTTTCCTTTCAACAGAAATACTTTTTTAGGTTGAAAGAAAAACAAATCAGGAAAATCCAAACCATCAAAATTATTGGAATCTAAAGCCTCAACATCATTTTTTAAATCATAGGACAAATAACCAAAAAGCCAGTCTTTCGAGATTTGCTGGTATTGTTTTAGATCTTCAAAAGCGTTCTGATAATCAGTTTTTATGGACGTAAACGCATCCACAGCAAGAATGCAATCGTAACTGGAATACTGTTGTGGATAATCGTTGCTATCCAAATAAACAACTTCCCGAAATTGCTGCGCCCAGGTCAAAAGGTGTTGCTTGAATTGAATTGGATTCTCTATCCGTTTTATAATGGAAGTTCTCAAAGAATTGAAATATTTTAAAAATTCAAAATTACGATAATTTTTAATGAAATTTTTAGTTATAATAAATCAGCTGTCATTCAATTAAAAAAGTAAAAAACTTTTTCTTTAATTTCAACTATATTAATAAGAGTAAAACTATATTTACCATTAAAAAACCTTTAACTAAATAATAATCTATAATTGAATTTTTATGATTAAAACGCCCAAAATAGTACTAGTTTTATTAGTAGTCATTTTAGCAATATCCTGTAAAAAAGCGGAATCGGCTTCCGAAACTGCTTACGAATCAAATGATATTGCTGTTGACACTTCGATGGCCTCGTCATTGGCAGCAGTAGAGCCTAAGAATAGTGATCGAAAATTTGTCAGGACAGCCGACATTAAATTTAAAGTTAAGAATGTCGCCAATTCAACGTATGCCATTGAAAACACGACCAGTAAATTTGGTGGTTTTGTAACTTATACCAATTTACAAAGCACTATTATTGATAAATCAGAAACTAAAATAAGTCAAGACAGTACACTCGAAATCACAAATTTTAGGGTCGAAAACAATATAACAATCCGAGTTCCTAATATCCGGTTGGATACGGTCATTAAAACTATTGCCAAACAAATTGATTTTCTGGAATATCGTATTATAAAAGCGGATGATGTCTCTTTGCAAATGCTGTCTAATCAATTGACCCAAAATAGAACTGAAAGTCAAGAAAAACGATTAGAAAAAGCAATCGATACAAAAGGTAAAAAACTGAATGAAGTTCTTGCGGCAGAAGATAATTTGAACACTAAAAAAGAGCAAAAGGACAACAGTAAAATTGAAAATCTTTCCTTGCAAGATCAAGTAAATTTCAGCACATTGACTTTACAAATTTACCAACGAGAAACGATTAAGGAAGAAATGATTGCTAATGCAAAAACGTACAGGCAAGATTTTGGCTCCAAAATTCTTGATGGTCTAATTTCAGGATGGTATGTAATCGAAGGGATTATAGCTGTTGTGGCTCAACTTTGGTCAGTCATTTTGATTGGAATTGGAGGTTATTTCATATTTAAAAAATATTTCAATAAAGAAAAATAAATCAAAAAACCCCATTCAAACTAAAATTGAATGGGGTTTAATTTTTCAAAAACATTTATATTATTACACGTGCAGCGCTCTATTGTCTGTTGCAGCCAATGCCGCTTCTTTTATGGCTTCTGCAAATGTTGGATGCGCGTGGCTCATTCTTGAAATATCTTCGGCAGATGCTTTGAATTCCATTGCAGTAACTGCTTCGGCAATCAAATCGGCGCAACGAGCACCAATCATATGAACACCCAAAACTTCATCGGTTTTAACATCAGCTAAAATTTTTACAAAACCATCTAAATCTCCACCAGCTCTTGCTCTTCCCAACGCTTTGAAAGGAAAACTTCCTGACTTGAATGCTACTCCAGAAGCTTTTAGTTGCTCTTCGGTTTGGCCTACTGCAGCCACTTCTGGCCAAGTATAAACTACGCCAGGAATCAAATTGTAATTAATATGTGGTTTTTGTCCTGCCAAGATTTCAGCAACCATTGCTCCTTCTTCTTCGGCTTTGTGTGCCAACATTGCCCCACGAACCACGTCACCAATGGCGTAAATATTTGGAATATTGGTTTGCAAATGATCGTTAACTTCCACCATTCCTCTATCCGTAATTTTCACCCCTGCTTTATCCGCATTCAAACCGTCAGTATAAGGACGACGACCTACAGAAACTAGAGAATAATCACCTTCTAAAGTAATCGTTTCTCCTTTTGCATTTTCGGCTTGAACCGTTACAATATCTCCTTTTCTTTCTACTGATTTCACTTTGTGTGAAACGTAGAATTTCATTCCTTGTTTTTTCAAGACTTTGGTCAATTCTTTAGACAAAGAAGCATCCATTCCTGGAATAATTCTATCCATAAATTCTACTACCGAAACTTGAGCTCCTAATCTTAAATAAACTTGACCTAATTCGATTCCGATAACACCACCACCAATGATAACAAGGTGTTTTGGTACTTCTTTCAACTTCAAAGCTTCGGTTGAAGTGATAATTCTTTCTTTATCGATTTTTATAAATGGCAAAGAAGATGGTTTAGAACCTGTTGCAATAATGATGTTTTTGGCTTCGACAGTTTCCGAAGTTCCATCGGCTTTTGTAACAGCCACGTGATTGGTATCAACAAAAGAACCCAAACCTTCCAGAACGGTAATTTTATTTTTGTCCATTAAGAATTTCACGCCACCCGAAGTTTGATCTACAACGGCTTGCTTGCGAGCAATCATTTTCTCTAAATTCACTTTTACTTCGCCAGAAACTTCGATTCCGTGATCCGCAAAATGAGCAATTTCACTGTAATGATGCGAAGAAGCCAACAATGATTTTGATGGAATGCAACCTACATTCAAGCAAGTTCCTCCCAGCGTGGAATATTTTTCGATAATGGCGGTTTTGAAACCTAGTTGTGCGCAACGAATGGCCGAAACATATCCGCCTGGACCAGACCCTATAATGACTACGTCAAATGAACTCATAGTAATTTGTTTTTAATTTTAGAATTGCAAAAATAGGAAATAAAATTGCAAGAATAATAAACAATTTTACTGATAACAAAAACTAAATTCATTAAATTTGAAAGAAAATTAAACTATTATGAAAAAATTATACTTTCTTTTATCTATTATCTTTGGATTTAGTTTAAATGCACAGATAATTAATTTTTCGGATGCAAATTTTAAAGCTAGACTATTAGCAGCGAATACTGGTAATGGATTTTCAAAAGGTAGCTTTGGAAACAATATAGTTGTTGATACTAACGGAAATGGAGAAATTGAAGTTTCTGAAGCTTTAAATGTTTATGAACTTTATTTTTGGTCTCCTTTTTTAATCACAGCAAATGATAAAGTCAACTTAGATGGAATTAAAAGTTTTACAAATTTAAAAAAATTAAATTGTTTAGGTGATAGTATAGTAGATTTAGATTTATGAGGTTTGAATAATTTAGAATATTTAATAGCGTCCGAAAACAAGATATCAGGAGTTAGCCTTTCTAGTTTAACTTCTTTAAAAGGGATAAATGTTAATTTTAATGAATTAACATCAATAAATATAGATAATTTAACTAATTTGAGAACTATTTTTATTTACAGCAATCAACTAACATCTTTAACTTTTAATAATAATTCTTCGCTTGAAAGTGTTTGGTGTAGTGGAAATTTAATTGCTTCACTTGATTTGCAAGAAGCGACAAAGGTTTTGCCTGTTTTCGATTTCTTTTTGTACCGAAAAAAGATTTATTTAATACGTGCAACAAATTTAATAAAATATATTCTTTTACAGGCAATTAAAGGTGTAGGAAAACAATTATTTTTGAAAAATAAATTGCAAGAATCGTTATTTCAAGGGTAAACCACAAGTAGTTGCTGTTTTTCTTTGTAGGACTTATAAATTTCGAACCAACAAAATATTAACTATTTCGTAATTTATGCCAATTGTAATTTTATACCGATTATGTATTCAATATAGTCCAATAAAAATTGGACTATTTTCATACTATATCGGCATTATATCAAATCTCTTTGGACTATTTTAAAAATT
>JAYVIK010000036.1:0-18158 GCA_043770265.1 Flavobacterium sp.
CAAATCAAGACCCAAGACGTGGTTATGGACACGAAAACGTTTTGACCCAAATAGATGTTGATCGAGATACCGAAGATTTACTAGAAAAATTAAATTACAGTTTGGAATCCATTCCTAAAAAAGGAGAAATTGTCTATCTAAAATCTACTGCTAATTTAAGCACTGGAGGAACATCAGTTGATGTAACTGATATGATGCATCCAGAAAATATATTTCTTGCCGAAAGAATTTCGAGAGTCATCGGATTAGACATTTGTGGCGTAGATATTATGGCCGAAAACTTGACTCAGCCTCTAAAAGAAAATGGAGGCGTAATCCTTGAAGTCAATGCTGCGCCAGGATTCAGAATGCACCTTGCTCCTTCTGAAGGATTGCCTCGAAATGTGGCATCGCCTGTTATTGATATGCTTTATCCTCCTGGAAAAACCTGTAGAATTCCAATTATTGCAGTTACGGGAACTAACGGAAAAACAACTACAACCCGACTTCTAGCTCACATTGTAAAAAACAACGGCTATAAAGTAGGTTTTACAACATCAGACGGGATTTACATTCAAAATCACATGATGGAAAAAGGAGACACTACTGGCCCCATAAGTGCCGAATATATTTTGAGAGATCCAACAGTGGAATTTGCTGTTTTGGAAACCGCTCGTGGTGGAATTCTTCGCTCCGGTCTTGGCTTTAGCCGATGTGACATTGGAATCATTACCAATATTCAAGAAGATCATCTTGGATTAAGCGATATTCACACCCTGGAAGATTTGGCACGTGTGAAAAGTACTGTGGTGAAAAGCGTCAAGAAAGACGGTTGGGCTATTTTGAATGCCGAAGACGAACATTGTATAAAAATTGGAGCTGAACTGGATTGCAATGTGGCCTATTTTAGTATGACCGAAGAAAATCCGTTAATCAAAAAATTGTGTGCTGAAGGTAAAACGGTTGCCGTTTATGAAAACGGTTATATCACCATCAAAAAAGGAGAATGGAAAATCCGAATCGAACGCGCCACACACGTACCGCTAACACTTGGCGGCAAAGCAAAATTTATGATTGCCAATGTGCTAGCAGCTACTTTAGCGAGTTATTTATGGGGATTCAAAACCGAAGATATTAGTTTGTCTCTTAAAACCTTTATTCCAAGTGCTGCGCAAACTCCCGGAAGAATGAACATTTTTGAGTTCAAAAAATTTAAGGTTTTGATAGATTTTGCTCACAATGCATCGGGTTACAGAGGAGTCGAAGAGTTTTTACATAGTGTAGAAGCTACCAAAAAAATTGGAATCATTGCTGGTGTTGGTGATCGTCGTGATGAAGACATTAAGGAATGTGCTAACATCGCCTCTAGAATGTTTGATCACATTATTATTCGACAAGAAAAACATTTAAGAGGAAGAACCGAAGAAGATATTATTGGTTTAATCCTCGAAGGCATCAAAAGTTCCGGCAAAGACGTGACTTACGAAATTATTCCAAAGGAAACCGAAGCCATTAGACATGCTATTGACAGCGCTGAAGAAGGAAGTTTTATTACGGCATTGAGCGATGTTGTGACCAATGCTATAGAAATTGTTCAGGAATATTTAGACAAAGAAAATGAATCTGGAAATAATTAAAAACTAAAAATCAATATCTAAACCCCAATTTCCAATAGGTTTTTGGGGGTTTTATAAATTAGGAAACAATATGAAGCAACTCCAATCCATTTTAGACCAACTGGAATCGAATATTCTCGATTTTGAAAAAACAAATCCTGTAGTTTCTCAATCTACTATCGGCTGGCAAATTGACCATAGTTTATTGGTGATTAATAATGTTGTTGACCAACTTAAAGATTCAAATCCAGCGTCTTATAAATGGAGATTCAAATGGATTCGAATCTATATTCAAATCACGAATAAAATTCCGAGAGGAAAAGTCAGAGTACCTAAATCAGTAAATCCAATAGCTATTGCGACGATTGAAGAATTACGAACCAAACTCGAACTTGCTAGAAAAAACATCACTGACATTTCAACAATTCCTGCCAACAGTTATTTTACGCATCCATTTTTTGGCGATTTGAAATTAAAGTCTGCACTATGGTTTTTGAAATTGCATACCACACATCATTTGAAGATAATCAAGGATATGTAAAGTTATGATTGTGGGCACTTTAAGTCTTCTGCTTTTTCTTTTTAGCTGCAGGAAACAGCACATTATTTAAGATCAAGCGATAACCAGGTGAATTTGGATGCAAATCGAGTACTGTTACTGGATCACCTACTCTGTGTTGGTAATCTTCTGGATCGTGACCACCAAAAAAAGTGTACATTCCTTTGCCTTTTTCGCCGTGAATGTAACGCGCTTCGCCGTTGAGTTCACAATTCCCCATAATCAAAACATTCGATTTAATTAGATTCGGTTCGAAAGCGGTAGTTTGGCCCATAAATCCTTTGACTAGTTGCGTGTGATTTTGGCATAACATACTCGGAATGGGATCCCATTTTGCCGAAAATTCCATCAAGGTAAAATAATCTTTCTCCATTGGAATTTTCCGTTTTTCAGTCGTATCGATATTCGAAAATTCATAATGTTCTGGTTTTCGGTCCAAAATAAAATCTTTGAATGCGAATGAATTCGTGTAGCTAATTTTCGATTGATAATTGGGTTCACTAGCATCTCCATCAAACATAGGTTCGCAAATATCAACACCTTCGGCCGCTAATGCAATATCAAAACTATCAGTCGCAGAACACATCGCAAACATAAATCCGCCGCCTATAACGAAATCTCTAATTTTTTTGGCTACTGCCAATTTTTCCTCAGACACTTTTTTAAAACCTAACTTGGTTGCCAAAATTTCGGATTCTCTTTTTTGTTCAATATACCAGGGTGAGTTCCTATTAGACCCAAAAAACTTTCCGTATTGTCCCGTAAAATCCTCATGATGCAAATGCAACCAATCGTAAAGCAGGAGTTGGTCGCTCAAGACTTCTTCGTCATAAATGGGTGTAAATGGAATTTCGGCGTAAGTCAAAACTAGCGTAACTGCATCATCCCAAGGCTGTTTACCCTTCGGAGTATAAACTGCAACTTTAGGTGATTTTTCGAGCACAACCGCTTCCATATTTTGTGAAGGACTCGATATTTCGGCTAGAATTTGATCCGTTTCAGTATCGCTCAACACTTCAAAACTTACGCCTCGTATTTGGCATTCTTTTCTAATTTCTGGAGCATCTGCCAACAAAAAAGAGCCTCCTCGATAATTGAGTAACCAACTGGCTTTGTATTTTTTATCAATACACCAATAGGTAATTCCATAAGCCTTGAGGTGATTTTGCTGCGTGCTTTCATCCATTGGCAACAAAATAAACGAGGCTTTCGCTGAAAAAGAAATTAGGATTAAAACAAAGAAATACTTTTTGAAAGCCATTTTAAGAATTTTATGTATCAAATATAATGGTTTTTAATTTGACCTAAAGCATCAGGCAATTCACTTTTAAAATTTTTTAGCCGCAAATTTCACAAAAGTGTACAAATACATAATGTCAAAATTTGTGCACTTTTGCGAAATTCGTGGCTATTTTTTTATTTTTTAAAAGCTAATGATCAACTATTGCATAAAAAGTCGCAAGTCAGTAATTTATTAATTAATTTTTAGAAAGGCATATCATCATCTTCTTCCTCATTCAAATTACTACCAAAAGCTTCGTTGGGAGAAGGAAGGTTTTTAGTTTGAAACGGATTATCGTCGTGATTCATTTTGGATGGTAAATCATCAAAATTTCCGCCATACTCTTCAATATTATCAAACTTACCGAGGTGACCAATAAACTTTAATCGGACATTTTCAAGAGAACCGTTACGGTGTTTTGCAATAATAAACTCCGCTTGTCCAGCTGATGGCGTTTGCTCATCATCGTCCCATTCGTCAATTTTATAATATTCGGGTCTGTAAATAAACGAAACAATATCGGCATCTTGCTCAATCGCACCCGATTCCCGAAGGTCGGAAAGCAAAGGTCGTTTGCTCGAACCACGAGTTTCTACAGCACGCGATAACTGAGATAATGCAATTACAGGAATATTCAATTCCTTTGCCAATGCTTTTAAGTTTCTTGAAATGGTTGAGATTTCTTGTTCTCTATTGCCACCACCTTTTCCGTTTCCGCCGGCAGTCATCAATTGTAAATAATCGACAATGATAATCTTAATTCCGTGTTGCGAAGCCAAACGTCTTGCTTTTGCTCTTAAATCAAAAATAGAAAGTGAAGGCGAATCATCAATAAAAAGTGGTGCTTTTTCTAAATCTTTAACTTTAGTGTTAAGTTGTGTCCACTCATGAGGTTCAAGTTTTCCTGTTCTCAATTTTTCTGAAGACAAACCTGTTTCCGACGAAATTAGCCTTGTAATCAATTGAACAGAAGACATCTCTAAAGAAAATAATGCCACAGGATGTCCCGAATCTATAGCAATATTTCGCGCCATCGAAAGTACGAAGGCCGTTTTTCCCATACCCGGCCTGGCCGCAATAATAATCAAATCACTGGGTTGCCAACCCGATGTAATCGCATCCAATTTTGTAAAACCTGTTTCAACGCCGCTCAAGCCTTTTTGGTTTCCAATTTCCTCTATTCGTTTTTTGGCTTGTAAAACTAATGTTTGGGCCGTTTCGGAACTCCGTTTGATATTTCCCTGAGTCACTTCATACAATTTCGATTCGGCTTTGTCTAATAAATCGAAAACATCGGTGGTCTCATCATACGATTCTTCGATAATATCCGAGGAAATGCGTATCAAACTGCGCTGAATAAACTTTTGAAGAATAATTCTGGAGTGAAATTCAATGTGAGCTGATGAAGATATTTTTTGCGTTAGCTGAATCAAGTACAAATCACCTCCAGCCAAGTCTAATTTAGCGTTTTTTCGCAACTGAGCCGAAACTGTTAATAAGTCAATAGGTTGAGTATCTGTAAACAACTGAACGATAGCCTCAAAAATAAATTTGTGTCCTTCTTTGTAAAAAGCATCGGGTTGCAAAATGTCTATTACATCATCAACCCCTTTTTTGTCAATCATCATCGCACCAAGCACAGCCTCTTCTAAGTCGATAACTTGAGGTGGTAATTTTCCTTTTTCAAGATTGATTATTGTAGTTTTATCTATTCGAATTGGGTTTATATTCTTAATGTTTTCCATAGAGCGAAAGTAAGTAAAATTAAAAAAAGAAGTACATTGAGTTATTACAAACAATTGTTAATAAACAATCTTTTTTTGTTTATAAGTCAAAAAAAATCCGAAACTATAAGGCTTCGGATTTAAAACAATTTTGTAAGTTTTTATTCTTTAAATTCACCCATTTTACTGTATTTATCCATCCTTTGGGCTACTAATTCTTGTGTTGATAAGTCTTTCAATTCATTGAATCCTTTCATAATATATTGCTCCACCGTTTTGAACGCAGTTTCTCTATCAAAATGTGCTCCTCCCAAAGGTTCAGGGATAATATCATCGACTAATTTTTGTTTTTTCATATCTGAAGAAGTCAGTTTCAAAGCTTCGGCGGCTTGTTCTTTGTAATCCCAACTTTTCCATAAAATCGAGGAACAAGACTCAGGCGAAATAACGGAATACCAAGTGTTTTCCATCATATAAACTCTGTCTCCAACCCCTATTCCTAATGCTCCACCAGAAGCACCTTCACCCACTATCACTACAATAATTGGCACTTTAAGCCGAATCATTTCGAAAATATTTCTAGCAATAGCTTCTCCTTGCCCACGTTCTTCGGCTTCAACACCAGGAAAAGCTCCAGGAGTATCAATAAAAGATACCACCGGAATTCCGAATTTTTCTGCCATTTTCATCAATCGCAATGCTTTTCGATAACCTTCTGGATTGGCCATTCCAAAATTTCTATATTGACGCGTTTTGGTATTGAATCCTTTTTGTTGACCAATAATCATAAACGATTGTCCACCAATTTTTCCTAAACCACCAATCATTGCCTTGTCATCTTTAAACCCTCTATCACCGTGAAGTTCTAGGAAAGTATCACCACAAAGTGCTTTTACATGGTCTAAAGTGTAAGGTCGATTAGGGTGTCTTGATAATTGTACGCGTTGCCAAGCAGTAAGATTTTTATAAATATTTCGCTTGGTTTCTTCTAGTTTTTTGTTGATTTGTTTGCAGGTATTGGTCACATCAACCGCGGATTCTTGTCCAATAATCATGCATTTATCTAACTGATCTTCAAGCTCTTTTATTGGAAGTTCAAAATCTAAATATTCCATAAGTTGTATTAGTTTATGTTTTGATTCGAACTGCAAATATAAAATTTATAATTATCAAAAACGTATAATTCGCTCTAAATACTAACAATTTGACCGTTAAACTGTTTTGAAAAACTATTTTTTATTCGAAAGATAATGTTTGAAAATTCCGTTTAGGATAACTGTAATTACAATTAGGACCGCTCCAATATAAAACTCGACACTCATTTTTTCTTTTCCACCAAGGATAAAAAAGGCTAAAATAATTCCGTAAACAGGTTCTAAACTAGTAGTTAGCATCACCGTATAGGGAGAAAGTATTCGCATCACTTTTACCGAAGCGGTAAAGGCATAAGCGGTACAAATTGAGGATAAAATAAGAAGATAAACCCAGTCGCTCGTTGTCAAAATAAAGAAATCGGCATTGAATTTATTGGTAAATAAGAAGTAGATAGATATAAAAAATACTCCAGCAAGAAATTCATAAAAGGTAATTACAGAAGGTTCGTGTTTTTCGATTAGCTTACCATTCATTAAAGTAAACAATACACCAATAATTATCGAAATAAAGGCATATATAATTCCTTCAAAATAATTGATTTCGACTTGCAAAATCATTCCTAATGCTGCAATAATTATCAATCCAAAAAACACTTCGTACCAAAGCACTTTTCTTCCATAAAAAACAGGTTCTAAGATTGAAGCTAAAAAAGCACCCAAGGAAAAAACTGCCAGAGTTATAGATACATTAGAAACATGAATAGCCTCGAAAAAGAAAATCCAATGCACTGCAATCAGTAATCCAACGAAAATTAATTTAACAAATTCTTTTACAGGAATTCGAAAAGATTCCTTTTTGAAATGAATAAACAGGAATAAAAATACAGCTGCAAAAAGCATTCGATACCAAACCAACGCATCGGATTGGATCGAAATCAAGGCTCCTAATATAGCCGTAAATCCCCAAATAAATACAATCAAATGAAGGTTTAAATAACTTTTTAAATTACCTTTTTGCATTTCGTAATAAGAAAATGGCCAAAATTCCGAAAACTATATTCGGAAACCAAACGGCCAATAAGGGTGGAAAACTAGATTTTTCGGCCAATGTTCCGAAGATTTTATCAAAAAATACAAAAGAAAAAGCCACAGCAATCCCGATGGCTAAACTCAACCCCATTCCGCCTCTTCGCTTCATAGATGAAACCGAAACTGCAATAATAGTAAGGATAAATGCTGAAACCGGAATGCTGTATTTCTTATACAGCACCACCAAATACACATTGATATTGGAGGAACCCCGTTTCTTTTCTTTCTCGATAAATTGGTTTAACTTTCCAAGATTCAAGGTTTCGGCTATGTAAACAACTGGGGTGATATCTTCTAAATCAAAATTAAATTTTGCATCTTTATTTTCAGCTTTTTCCAATTTATCATCCAAACCTCCAACGGTTCTTTTTACATAATCATACATTGTATAATTTTTAGTTTTAGGATTCCATTGTATCCTTGAGGCCGTAATTTTATAAGCTAATTTGTCTTTGGTGAATTTTTCGTATGTGAAATTATAAGCTGTTTTTGATGTCACATCAAAACTATTTACATAAATATATTCGTCATTACTAATTTGGCGAAAAACATCGGTATCCTTGCCTCTCATTGCTTCTTTTCCATCGCCTCGGAGATAAGTATATCTAAAATTATTGAATCCTTCGCTGGCTTTTGGTACCACAAAAAAGCCCATAAGTAAGATAAAAACAGAAACTATAGAAGCTCCAATCAAAAAAGGTCTTAGGAATCTAGTAAACGAAATCCCTGAACTTAAAATTGCAATAATTTCGGTGTCATTGGCTAATTTTGAGGTAAACCAAATCACTGACAAAAACAAAAAAATCGGAAATAATAAATTGGTGAAATAAATGGTAAAATTAAAATAGTAAATCAAAATTTCCGACATTGGAATCTTGTTTTCTATCATTTTGTTAATCTTCTCCGATACATCAATTACAATTCCTATAGGCGCAAACAAACCCAACATCACCGCAAATGTGGTCAAGTATTTTTTTAGAATGTATTTGTCAAGTATAGTTAATTTCATAATATATAAATTGAGGTTAGAGATTAGCGGTAAGAGGTAAGAGGCTTGTTTAAAATAACCATTTCACACTTCTAACTTCTAACCTCCCACTTCTAACTTCCTTCTTTTACAATCTTTGGCTCATATTGCGCACCATCATCTCTTTCCAAGTTCTAAAATCTCCCGCTAAGATATGTTTTCTTGCTTCACGAACCAACCACATATAAAATCCAAGGTTGTGTATCGTAGCAATTTGTTTTCCAAGGTATTCATTGGCGGCAAACAAGTGACGCAAATAGGCTTTGGTATATTCTGTATCCACAAAAGTGTGACCCATTTCGTCCACTGGCGAAAAATCATCTTCCCACTTTTTGTTTTTAATATTGATAGTTCCGTTAGCGGTAAACAACATTCCGTTTCGGGCGTTTCTTGTTGGCATCACACAATCAAACATATCGATTCCAAGTGCGATATTTTCTAAAATATTGATTGGAGTTCCCACACCCATTAAATATCTTGGTTTATCTTCGGGCAGAATTTCGCAAACCACTTCGGTCATTGCATACATTTCTTCAGCAGGTTCTCCTACCGAAAGTCCGCCGATAGCGTTGCCTTGTTGACCTGAATTGGCAATATATTCTGCTGATTGTTGGCGCAAATCTTTGTACGTACTTCCTTGAACAATTGGAAAAAAAGTTTGCTCATACCCATATTTAAAAGGTAATTTATCCAAATGATTGATACATCTGTCCAACCAACGGTGCGTCATGTGCATCGAACGTTGTGCATAACGATAATCGCAAGGATATGGCGTACACTCGTCGAAAGCCATAATAATATCGGCTCCAATGGTTCGTTGAATTTCCATTACATTTTCGGGTGTGAAAAAATGAAAGGAACCATCAATATGTGATTTAAATTTTACGCCTTCTTCCTTAATTTTTCTATTGGCCGAAAGCGAATACACTTGATACCCACCAGAATCAGTCAAAATATTCCGATCCCAATTCATGAATTTGTGCAAACCACCTGCTTTTTCAAGAATTTGGGTTTGGGGACGCAAGTACAAATGATAGGTATTTCCGAGGATAATATCTGGATTAATATCGTCTTTCAATTCGCGTTGGTGCACTCCTTTTACCGAAGCAACGGTACCAACAGGCATAAAAATTGGGGTTTCAATAACACCATGATCAGTGGTAATACTTCCTGCTCTGGCATTGGTATGCGGATCTTTTTGTAATAAATCAAATTTCATAAATCATTTTTCAGTGCGCAAAGATAATTTATTTAAGATTTAGTCCCGAGATTTCGAGATGGGATTTAGGATTTTATTTAAAATTCGAATTTTGTGTGGATAAATCTGTTTCAATTTTCTTGAAAAGGATTGTTATTAGTAAGGGAATTCATTACTTTTGCGTAAGAGATTTTAACTCTCTTTTTAAATAAAATCACCTCATTTCAATTGTTTAATATAATTTTGTTAAACTGACCTATAGATATAAAAATATATGAACACAGAAATACAACAAATAATAAAATACAATTCAGAAGGTTCTAATCTGGATTATAAAAAAGAAGAATATTCTTTAGGTCGTAACGCTAAAAGAAATGAAATTTTAAAAGACATTTCTGCTTTTGCAAATCACCATTCTGATTCGGACAAGTTTATCATAATTGGAGTCAAAGAAGAAAATGGAGTTGCAAGTGAATTTTTTGAAATCAAAGATTTAACTGACGAAGCAACTTATCAACAATTTTTAAAAGATAATGTTGAACCTGAAATCAATTTCGAATACAAATCATTTATTTATGAAGGTATACAGATTGCTTATTTTAGAATATTTAGTAACAAATCCCGTCCATATTTATTCAAAAAAAATATTCAAAATCCAACTACAGACAAAATTGATCATAAAATTGGAGATGGTTTCATTAAAGTTGGTTCTTCTTCAAAAAAACTAGACCGAAGTGATTTTGAAAATATTTATAAAACTCGTTTTTCTGAAAAAGACAGAAAAAACGATTTAATTATTGAAGTTTATTTTAAAACATCTGACGACGATGAAATTGCTCCTTGGGATATAAAATACATAGATATAAAAATAACAAATCAGTCAAACAAATCAATTGATTTTGATGTAGAAATGAAAGTTTTTAAGAATGATAAGTACGGTTTATTTTCCGAAGATGAATTAATAAAAAAAATAAAAGAGAAACAAAAAAAGAAAAGCCCCCCCACTGGAGTTAATTTTAATATAATTCAGCCTTCCGTTTCAATTATGAATTTAAACATCGATTATCAAAACAAAAAAGATTATATCATAATTGCAAGAAATAGGCTTGCAAAAAAAACTGGAATTAGTTTAGCTCAAAATTCTTCAGAGAGTGACATCTTCTGTAAACATTTGTGTGTTTTAGGAAAAGACATTGATGAAATTAGAGCTGAGCTTATAATTCGAAGTGATGATTTTACTGAAGGTCCATTGATTAAAGAATTAGTTTTTAAAAAATAAAAAACGTTTTCCAGCCCACTTGAAATTACATCCTACTTTTTCAAAAACTCTCCTATTTTCAACAAACATTTTTCGACATCAATGGCTGCTGAGATAATTTCTTTAGCATAAACTGCTGGTTTATTCAAAGCTTCAAAGTCGTAACACTAGAATTTAACTTTTAAAAATGCTGCAAAAAACTTCTTGATTGTTGATTGAACCAAAAAACTGTAAATCGAAGATTTTTTTAGTAATCTTGTCTGCCAATAATTGCCATTATTTCAATTTCATTCGCATTGATTTTATAGAAAATGGTATCAACTCCACAAACACAATATCTATAACCTTGACGAAAACGAAAGGCTTCTGGAAATAAATATGGATTTGATGCGATTTTTGAAAAGCAATCAAAAAGCATATCATAATATTTATTAGCTTGGAGTAATCCGAAACGACCTAATCCATATTCAAAAATTCGTGTCAAATCTTCCTCTGCTTGAATATTAAGTTTATAGCTAAACATTTAGTTTTTTCTTAATTTCTGCTAATAATTCGTCTTTAGTTTTGGTGCTAAATCCGCTTTTTTCAGCTTTATCTAGTTTCATTCGAACAAATTCAACATATTCGTCACGCTCGCGAGCTTGCTTGATTAAATAATTAACCGCTTCGCTCTTGCTCGTAAATTCTTCCTTACTGATTTGTTGTTTCAACCATTCATCATTTTGATTGGCTAATGTGATACTTTGTCGTGCCATAACAATACGTTTAATTGGTGTAAATTTACACCAAATATTTAAAATTGAATTATTTTTTTAAAGAAATTGATTTTTTACAAATGTTTCAACAAAACCTCTGGATTGAATCGATTGAACCAAAAATTTAAAATTTCAACACATTCTAAATCTTCATTCACATTATAAATAACCGTAATATATGGATTTACCATAAATTTTCGCTTATTGGTGTTTTGAAAAAAACTAAAACTCTCTGGGAATTGTTTGACTTGTTTTAGGTTTTGTTTTAATAAATCTGAAAATTTAATTGCTTTTTCTTTGCCAAAATTATCATCTAGATAGTGGATAATTTCTTCATACTCCAATTGTGCTATTTTTGAAAATTTGATTTTCATTTTCTGTTGGCGAGAATTGTATCTACATCAAAAACAAAATCTTCTTCTGCTATAAACTCTCCATTTCTAAACTGCTCTTCGGCAATTTTTATGTTTTGAGAAAGCATTTCAAACTGATATTGTTCCGGCTGAATAATTTCTAAAATTAATAAGATCTCATCAATTGTAAATTTATTTTCTCTAATTTTTCGATACAAAGTTGGCAAAGGAATATTAGATTTTGCACTGATGTATTCAGCTTTGTATGGTGATTCCAAAATTGTTTTATCGAAATTTGAAACTATTTTTTTTGTTTCTAGCAATTCTATTATCATAATACATTAATTTTATTATCACAAATATACATAAAACTTCTGTTTTTTTATAAAAATAATTTGATTTTATGATTTATTATTTCATTTTCCTGTTCGGACAGGTCGCGACCTGTCCCTACGGTTTCAATAATTCCCCAATCTTCAAAGCACATTTTTCGCCATCAATCGCAGCCGAGATTATTCCTCCGGCGTAACCAGCTCCTTCTCCACAAGGGTACAACCCTTTTATTTGAAGGTGTTCTAATGTTTCTGAATCTCTGGGAATGCGCACTGGCGAGGAAGTTCTCGATTCTGGAGCGTGAAGTATGGCTTCATTGGTCAAAAAACCACGCATTGATTTGCCGAATTCGACAAAACCTTCTCGTAATATCTGAGTAAGAAATCCAGGAAAAACTTCGCCCATTTCTACCGAAGTCGTTCCGGGAACATAAGATGTTTTTGGGATATTGGAAGAAACTTTATTTTGAGTAAAATCGACCATTTTTTGGGCTGGAACTTTTTGGGTTTGCCCTGCCAAATGCCAAGCTTTTTGTTCAATACTTTTTTGGAATTCCATTCCAGCCAAAGCACCGAATTTGGCAAACGGCTTGAAATCATCGAGTTTTAATTCGACCACAATTCCAGAATTGGCGGTAGCTTGATCTCTTTTGGATGGCGACCAACCATTCGTAACCACTTCGCCGGGACTTGTCGCACAAGGTGCAATCACGCCACCGGGACACATACAAAAAGAATACATTCCCCTACCTCCTACTTGCTTCACGATGGAATAAGGCGATGGAGGCAAATGTTCGCCACGGTAATCGCAACTGTACTGAATACTGTCAATCAACGACTGCGGATGTTCGGCTCGAACGCCCAAGGCAAACGCTTTGGCTTCGATAAAAATTTGTTTTCTGTCCAATAATTCAAAAATATCTCGAGCAGAATGTCCTGTTGCCAAGATTATTTTGTTGGCTAAAATCGTGTCGCCGTTTTTAGTTATGATGCCTTGCACTTCATTATTTTTAATTAGAATATCGGTCAATCGGGTTTCGAAAAGGACTTTTCCTCCCATTTCGATGATTTTCTCCCGCATATCCTGAATGATTTGCGGTAATTTATTGGTTCCAATGTGCGGATGGGCATCAACCAAAATATCGTGTGACGCTCCATAAGCGACGAATAATTCCAAGATTCGGGTTACATCGCCACGCTTTTTAGAACGAGTGTATAATTTTCCATCGGAATAGGTTCCTGCTCCGCCTTCGCCAAAACAATAATTGGAATCTTCATCAACAATATGATCTCTGTTGATGGCTTTTAAATCTCTTCGTCTTCCTCGAACGTCTTTTCCGCGTTCGATAAGTATTGGTTTTAAGCCTAATTCGATTAATTGCAAAGCGGCAAATAATCCCGCAGGACCAGCTCCCACAACTATAACTTCTTGAGCGTTTTCTACATTTTTGTATTCTGGCAATTCTATTTTTGCTTCTTGAATGGGTTCGCCAACCAAATAAATAGTGACTTTCAAATTGAATTTCACTGCTTTTTGACGTGCATCAATCGAACGTTTAAGAATGGAAATATGTTCGATTTCTTTGGCATCGACCCGAATTAATTTGGAAATATGTTGTTTGAGCAACAGTTCGTTTGTTGCTATTTCTGGTGATACTTGAAAGAGAAGTTCTTGTGGCATTTTGTTTTGAAATTTTATGGAAATAATTTATAAATATCTTCCCGTTTGGCAAATCTGGCAAGTTCTATAACTTCTCCATCAAAATAAAATCCTAATCTGTATTTTCCAATTCTGATTCTATAAGCATTTTGATATCCTTTTAGCTTTTTGATACTAGAAAGTAAATTTAATGTTTCGGCATTTTTCAGAGCAATAATAGTATTGAACAAATCATCTTTTAAACTTTCATCCTTAACTTTTAGTAAATCTTTTGAAAATTGTTTTAAGTATTCGACTGTCATCTACCTAAAATTTTGAAGATTTCTTCTTCACTAACCTTATCATTTCTATCGGCTTCCTGCATCAACATCAGTAAACCAATATCCTCTTTTTCTTCATCGGATAAATTACTGAATTGACTTGTTTGCTTATTTTTTACATAAGTTTGCACAGCATTTTCAATCAATCCTTTAACACTTGTTTTTTCAAATATTGAAATTACTTTCAATTTAGTTAAAGTAGTTTCGTCAATATCTATTAACTTTCTCATTGGAAATATTTTTACACAAATATATATAATATATACAATATATACAATCGTAAAAATACCCCGCCAGACCGAGCATCAGCCTTTTAAGTCATTTCTGCCCGATCTCAGGGGCTGTTTCAGGCTATACTTAGAAGAGAAGCTCTTGTGTCATGGAATAAATTTCTGCAAAAGTAAGAAAATCAAATTATCTTTTTTCTTCAAATGCTCTGAGCGCAAATGAAGCTAACCAATGTTCTCCTTCGTAATTTCCATCCACAATCGAAGGTAGTGAAAAATTAAAATGGCTATCAGCTAAAGGTTTTAAATGAGAGAATTCTTTTGGATATTGTTTATTCAAATGATACATATTCCAAGCACGACTAAAATTTAATCCATCAAGATGAACTAAATGTCCGTCTGTTCGGTCTGCCACTTTTGCAACTTCCCAAGTAAATTTTTTATTAAAAAGTTGTGGAGCAAACTTTTTTAACCAAGCAAGAAACTCTTTTTGAGGCAAAACCCTTTGCATTAAACCCATTTCTTCGAGGCAAGGCGAAAGAAAATCGGTACCACTCGGTTCCCAATTAAAAGGGCAGTTTTGATCCTTTTGAAACAATCGATTTGCATTTTCTTTAATTACTTTTTGAAAAGTATCGTTCTTCGAATAGAGTGCATAATCGTATGCAAATGACAATCCGAAAGCTGTATTGGCGTGTGTTCCGGCCCGAATTGGATATAATAATTTCGGCAAAAATTCAGAATATCTTTGAATAAACAAGTTGGATAAAGGCTTTAGATTATGAGCTAATTCTTGAGCAAAGGGTTCATCACAGGTCTCTAATTCCAATTGCAATTTTAAGATCCAAGCCCAGCCATAAGTTCTTTCGAATGATTTTTCATGATTTTTTGAAAGATAATCGATTTCTACTTGGATATTTTCCTTTGATAGATTGGTTTTAAGTTTATTGATAATTTCTTCTTTCTTGGCCAAATTAGGAAATCGTTTCAGTAAATAAACCAGACTCCAATGTCCATGAACAGAAGAATGCCAATCAAAACATCCATAAAAAGCAGGATGCAATTTTTTTGGCGCTAGAATTTCTGTGCTATCAATGAGCATTTGTCCTAATTTATTAGGATATTCTTGTTGAAGGCATTTAATTGGAAGTGAAGCCAAGTGATTTGCCTGATCAATAGTAAGTTCTTGTGAAAAACTAGCAATTGACAGGAAAATAAATAAATATTTTAGATAATTCATCTGATTAAGTTTTTCCAAATTTAACAAATTGTTACCTTTGAAAAAAATATTAGCAAACAATGTCCAGACAAATTAAATTAATATGGGATTTTCGTGGGCCAGCTTCGGCAAAAACGGCCGAGCATCACGAAATTCATTTGAAGGAATACATAATTGCAGAGAAATTATCGCCAAACATTACCGGTTTTGAAGTGCTTAACGAAATGTATGCGATTGCTTATATGGTAATGACCGATGAAACAATGATTCAGGTACGAGATGCTTTGAAACCGCATCGTGGAGAGGTATATTAGTGTTCAGTGTTCAGATTTTTAGTGGTCAGCTTGGACTGAGTACTAAAAAAACTGAACACTGAACACTTTTTTAATTGGCAACTTCACTTATAAATTTAATTCTCATTAAGCGCAGTTCATCAATATCATAATCACCATCAAATTCTTTGAGTGCTTCTTCAATATTATCGGAATGGGATTCCATAAAATAATCGTGAATTTCTTCTTGCTGATCATCGTCCAGCATTTCATCAATCCAATACTTGATGTTTAACTTGGTTCCCGAATTTACAATTTGTTCCATTTCAGTTATTAAGGCTTCCATTGTTAAACCTTTAGCAGAAGCAATATCGTTGAGATGCAATTTTCGATCAATATTTTGAATGATGTATAATTTATTAATAGAATTGGCTCCTGTCGATTTTACAACCAAATCTTCTGGTCGAATAATGTCATTATCTTCAACATATTGACTAATTAATGTTATAAATTCCTTACCATATTTCTTTGCTTTTCCTTCACCAACTCCGTGGGTATTAATTAACTCATCCATCGAAATTGGGTATTTCAAAGCCATATCTTCAAGAGAAGGATCTTGAAAAACTACAAATGGAGGAACGCCAAGTTTTTTGGCTACTTTTTTACGTAAATCACGCAACATACCCATCAAAGCTTCATCGGCAACGCCAGATCCTTTGGCAGCCGTTACGATAGCTTCGTCTTCGGATTCGTTGTATTCGTGATCTTCGGACATCATAAAAGAACTTGGTTTTTTGATAAAATCTAATCCTTTTTTGGTGATTTTCACCACACCATAAGTTTCGATATCTTTAGACAATAATCCATCTACCAAAACTTGTCGCAAAAGAGCCATCCAATATTTTTCATCGTGCTCTGTTCCTGAACCAAAAAAGGATTGATCATCTGTTCGATGCGCTTTAATCATTGCATTTACACGACCTATAAGCGTGAAGACTATTTCTTTAGATTTATAAATATGTTTGGTATCGCGAACAACTTCAAGTAATTTGACCACTTGTTTTTGGGCTTCAACCTTCACTTTTGGATTGCGAACATTGTCATCCATATCGCCACCTTCACCAGTTTCATTGTCAAATTCTTCACCGAAATAATGCAAAAGGAATTTTCTTCTCGACATCGAAGTTTCGGCATAAGCTACAACTTCTTGTAACAAAGCAAAGCCAATTTCCTGTTCGGCAACGGGTTTTCCGGATAAGAATTTTTCAAGTTTTTCTACATCTTTATAAGAATAGTAAGCCATACAATGCCCTTCGCCACCATCACGACCTGCGCGACCCGTTTCTTGATAATAACTTTCTAATGATTTTGGAATATCGTGGTGAATAACAAAACGCACATCAGGTTTATCGATTCCCATTCCGAAAGCGATTGTTGCTACTACAACATCTACATCTTCCATAAGAAACATATCCTGATGTTTGGCTCGTGTTTTGGCATCTAAACCTGCATGATAAGGCACAGCACTAATTCCGTTTACTTGCAAAACTTCGGCAATGGCTTCTACTTTTTTACGGCTTAGACAATAAATAATTCCTGATTTTCCTTTATGCAACTTGATGAAACGAATTATATCCGATTCAATATTTTTAGTTTTGGTACGAACTTCATAATACAAATTAGGCCTATTGAATGAGGCTTTATAAGTAGTTGCATCAACCATATCCAGGTTTTTCAGGATGTCTTCCTGCACTTTTGGCGTGGCTGTTGCTGTAAGACCTATAATAGGTACGCTTCCTAATTGCTTGATTATATTTTTTAAATTTCGATATTCAGGTCTAAAATCGTGTCCCCATTCTGAGATGCAATGCGCTTCATCAATCGCAACAAAAGATATAGTTACAGATTGAAGAAAATTTACATATTCTTCTTTAGCCAAAGATTCAGGGGCAACATATAATAGTTTTGTTAAACCCGAAGAAATATCTTTTTTAACTTGAGTGATTTCAGTTTTAGTTAGCGAAGAGTTTAGAACATGTGCAACTCCATTTTCTGAGGACAAGCTTCGAATAGCATCGACTTGATTCTTCATTAAGGCTATTAAAGGAGAAACAACAATTGCTGTTCCTTCTTGAACTAAAGCAGGTAATTGATAACAAAGCGATTTACCACCGCCTGTAGGCATAATTACAAA
>JAYVIK010000037.1:0-6056 GCA_043770265.1 Flavobacterium sp.
GGAGGTGGAGACAGAGGAGGAAGATATTAATATTCTTTTCAATCATATAAAAAAAGGTGTCAATGAAAATTGACACCTTTTTTGTTTCCTCACCCTCCGCCCTCTCCTTCGGAGAGGGAACTGAAAGAGGATTTTATTTTTATAAATTAGCAACCAACCAATCTCCAACTTCACTAGTGGAATATGCTTTTGCTCCTTTTGCAACTAAATCTTCGGTGACGATTCCTTGTTCTAAAGATTTATTGACAACGGCTCTAATCGCTTCTGCTTCTTCTTTTAATCCAAAAGAATCTTCAAACATCATCGCTGCTGATAATACAGTTGCCAATGGATTAGCAATATTTAATCCGGTAGCTTGTGGATAAGACCCGTGGATAGGCTCATACAGTGAAGTGTGCTCTCCCACTGATGCTGATGGCATTAATCCCATTGAACCTGAAATTACGGATGCTTCGTCAGTTAAAATATCTCCAAATAAATTTTCAGTAATTAATACGTCATAAGAATTTGGCCATTGAACCAAACGCATCGCAACTGCATCAACAAATTCGTAAGAAACGGTTACTTCTGGATAATCTTTTTCCATCGCCTGAACAGTTTCTCTCCACAAACGAGAGGTTTCTAAAACGTTAGCTTTGTCCACACAACACAATTTTTTAGTACGTGTCATTGCCAATTCGAATCCTTTTTTAGCCAAACGTTTTACTTCGGCTCTGGTGTAGGTACAAGTGTCGAAAGCGGTCTCGCCACCGTCTTTTCTTCCTTTTTCTCCAAAATAGATTCCGCCGGTTAATTCTCTAAGGAAAATTAAATCAGTTCCTTCAATTCTTTCTCTTTTTAAAGGAGAATTGTCAATCAAAGAAGGGAAAGTAAAGGTTGGACGAACATTGGCAAACAAGCCTAATTTTTTGCGCATCAACAACAATCCTTGTTCTGGTCTAACAGGAGCGCTTGGATCATTGTCATATTTTGGATGTCCGATAGCTCCAAACAAAACCGCATCGGCTTTCATACAGATTTCGTGAGTTTCGTCTGGATAAGGAACTCCTACGGCATCAATGGCGCAAGCTCCCGTAAGTGCAGGTGTCCAAGTGATTTCGTGATTGAATTTTTTGGCAATAGCATCCGAAACTTTTACAGCTTCATTTACAACTTCTGGTCCGATTCCGTCTCCGGCTAAAAGGGCAATGTTAAATTTCATAATGGTTTGTATTTTTCCTCCCCCCAACCCCCTCCGAAAGAGGGGGAGACTGGATTGGATTGTGTTTATTGTTTAATTTTATTTTTTTATTTTTTAACTCCAAATAAAAAATGATTTGAGAATTTCCTGAATCATTATCGGAAACTAAAGGTCTTTATAAGTTCTTTAGTTACTCCGCCTTCGGAGGTTGGGGGGATTCTATATTTAGCATTTTTTGAGTTGCTTTGATTGCTGCAACGGTTTGATCGGAATCCAATCCTCTGGTTTTGAATTCTTTCTTACCGTTAGTCCAAGTGATAATCGTTTCGCAAAGCGCATCCGAACTACTTCCGGGAGGAATTCGAACGGCGTAATCAATCAGTTTTGGCAATAACATCTTTTTGCTTTTGTATATTTTGGTTAAAGCATTCATAAAAGCATCAAATTGTCCGTCTCCTTGAGCATTTTCTTCGATTATTTCACCGTCAATTTTCAAACAAAGTGTAGTTGATGGTCGCATTCCTTTCGAATGAACTAAGACATAAGATTCAATGACAATTTTGTCTTCATAAGTTTGACTGTCCAAAACATCGGAAATAATATAGGGCAAATCTTCTTTGGTAACGGTTTCTTTTTTGTCGCCCAACTCAATGATTCTTTGGGTAACCAGTTTCAAATCTTCTTGATTGAGCTGCAATCCCAATTCCTGAAGATTTTTTTCAATATTAGCTTTACCAGATGTTTTTCCCAAGGCATATTTTCGTTTTCTGCCAAAACGCTCTGGAAGTAAATCATTGAAATACAAATTATTTTTACTGTCTCCGTCAGCGTGAATTCCAGCGGTTTGAGTAAAAACATTGTCTCCTACAATAGGTTTGTTGGCTGGAATTCTATAACCTGTAAAGGTCTCAACCAATTTACTCACAGAGTATAAAGAAGATTCTTTAATATTGATTTTTACTTCGGGCATAAAGTCATTTAATACCGCAACAACACTTTCTATTGGAGCATTTCCAGCACGTTCCCCCATTCCGTTTACCGTAACGTGCAAGCCGTTGATGCCCGCTTTTACAGCTTCCATAACATTGGCAACACTTAAATCGTAATCATTATGGGCGTGAAAATCAAAATGGATATTTGGATATCTTAGCTTAATTTTCGAAATAAATTCAAATGTTTGTGACGGAATTAAAACGCCCAAAGTATCGGGCAATAATATTCTTTTGACAGGTTGAGTGGCTAAAAAGTCTAAAAACTGAAACACATAATCGGGGGAATTTTTCATTCCGTTGCTCCAATCTTCTAAATAAATATTGGTTTCAATGTCATTTTCTTTGGCTAATGCAATAATTTCGGCAATTTCAGCAAAATGTTGTTCGGGTGTTTTTTTTAATTGATGCGTCAAATGATTCAGTGAGCCTTTGGTCAATAAATTCTGAACTTTTGTCCCCGCTTTTTTCATCCATATGATAGAAATTCCGCCATCGACAAATGATAAAACTTCTATTCTATTGCAATATCCTTTGCTTTTTGCCCAAGCGGTTATGCCTTTTACAGCTTGAAACTCGCCTTCGCTTACACGTGCCGAAGCAATTTCGATTCTGTCAATATGCAATTCTTCGAGCAACAATTGGGCAATGGTTAATTTTTCTGCAGCAGAAAACGATACTCCCGAGGTTTGTTCCCCATCGCGGAGCGTCGTATCCATTATTTCAATTTTTCTTTTTTCCATATTTATATTGCTTTTGGCAAAAATGTTTGGATTATTTTATTTTTTGTAACCAATTTTCACTCGAGGTTTTTCTGCCTCTTTCTTCTCATTTAATTCCTCTAAATAGGAAAATACCAACTCAATATTCTTATCGTGATTTTCAAGTTTCTTTTGAATTTGCAATATGTTTATTTTCATTTCGCTAGTGTCCAAAAGCATTTGCTTGACTTTTGTGAAAGTACGCATAATTTGAATATTGGTCTGAATAGCTTTGTCACTTTTTAGCACACTAGAGAGCATCATCACACCGTGTTCGGTAAAAGCGAACGGCAATTTTCTAGTTCCTCCCCAACTTGATGTCACAATTTGTGATATCAAGTTGTCAAGTTCCTCTTTTGAAACTTCAAACATAAAATCATCAGGAAATCTCGCAATATTTCGTTTAACGGCTTGATTTAAAACTCTGGTTTCTACTCCATAAAGTGAAGCCAAATCTCTATCCAACATCACTTTTTGATTTCGAATGATGTAAATCTTATCCGTGATTATTGTTTCCGAAATTTTCAAATTGTCACTCATTGTTTCAAATTATGATTCTTGATCTGTCAAAAACATTATTTTTTATTCTCCAAAATCATCTCAAAATGTTCCACAACTGGAAACGGATCATAATAATGATGAAGCAATTTTTTCCATTTTAAATAGTGTTCGGATTGTCTAAAACCTATAGTGTGATCTTCCAATTTCTCCCAATCAACCAGTAAAATGTATTTGTTTTCTTGTTCAATACACTTTCTTAAACTATGACCTAAATATCCTTGAATTGAACTTATACATTGACTCGCAATTTTAAAATCTTTTTCAAATTGTTTTTCTTCTCCTTTTTTCACAAAAAGGTTGGCAACTTCTAGAATCATAATTTAATGTATTCCTGATGTTTTTTAAACCATTAAGAGATTAAGAAAATTAAGTTTTTGTCTTAATGAACCTTAATTTCTTTATGGTTTAATTTTTACAATTTCAATTAATAAGGCAATTGATCAGCAAATTCAACAATTTCCTTTTTGATGTTTTGCAAATAATCAATATCATCAAAACCGTTAATCATATTGTCTTTTTTGTAACCAGAAATATCAAAAGATTCTTTTTCTCCAGTTGCTTTAAGCGTAATGGTTTGTTCAGGAAGGTTGATTTCCAATTCGGTTTTTGGATCAGCTTCGATAGCTTTGAAAATCGTTTCTGCAAATTCTGGACTCACTTGAACAGGCAAAACACCAATATTCAAGCAGTTTCCTTTGAAGATATCAGCAAAGAAACTAGAAACAACAGCTCGGAATCCGTAATCATAAACTGCCCAAGCTGCGTGCTCTCTTGAAGAACCCGATCCGAAGTTCTTTCCACCCACAAGAATTTTTCCGCTGTAAGTTTTATCGTTTAGAACGAAATCCGCTTTTGGTGAATTATCTCCGTTATATCTCCAGTCACGGAAAAGATTGTCGCCGAAGCCAACGCGCTCTGTCGCTTTCAAGAAACGAGCTGGGATGATTTGATCGGTATCTACGTTTTCTATTGGTAACGGCACTGCGCTACTCGTTAGGATATTAAATTTATCGTATGCCATTGTAATTTTAGATTTTAGATTTTAGATTTTAGATTTTCCCAGAAAGAAGAAATCTTAAAGCTAAAATATTTTTGTATTAAATAATGTAAATGAGTTTTTATCTGAAGTTTCAGATTTTAGAGTACTAACGCTATCGCTGTAATCTAAAATCTAAAATCTTCACACGAGCCTAAAAGGCGAACTGGCGAAGCAATCTAAAATAAATCTCTAGGATCTGTCAATTTTCCAGTAACAGCAGCAGCAGCAGCCATAATTGGACTAGCTAATAAAGTTCTTGAACCTGGACCTTGACGGCCTTCGAAATTTCTATTAGAGGTACTTACTGCATATTTTCCAGCAGGAACTTTATCGTCGTTCATTGCTAAACACGCTGAACAACCAGGTTGACGCAAGACAAAACCAGATTCGGTAAGAATATCTAATAGTCCTTCTTCTTTGATTTGTGCTTCGACAACGTGAGAACCTGGAACCAACCAAGCAGTAACATTGTCTGCTTTTTTGCGACCTTTCACGATTTCTGTAAAAGCTCTAAAATCTTCTATACGACCATTGGTGCAACTTCCCAAGAAAACATAATCGATTTGTTTTCCAATCATTACATCATCTTCTTGAAATCCCATGTAAGCCAACGATTTTTTGTAGGTTTCCTCCCCGCCTTCTACTTGATTGGCGTTAGGAATGTTTTTTGAAATACCAATTCCCATTCCAGGATTCGTGCCATAAGTGATCATTGGTTCAATATCTGCTGCATCGATATTCAATTCAGCATCAAAAATAGCATCAGCATCTGTTTTTAAAGTTTTCCAGTATTCAACCGCTTTTGTCCAAGCTTCTCCTTTTGGTGCGTGTAATCTTCCTTCTAAATAATCGAAAGTTTTTTGATCTGGAGCAATCATACCGCCTCTTGCACCCATTTCTATGGAAAGATTGCAAACTGTCATACGGCCTTCCATAGTCATTTCTTCAAAAACATTTCCAGCATATTCAGCAAAGTATCCTGTTCCGCCGGAAGTAGTTAATTTTGAAATAATATAAAGTGCTACATCTTTTGGCCCAACTCCTTTAGACAAAGTTCCATTTACGTTAATGCGCATTTTTTTAGGCTTGGGCTGCATAATACATTGCGTAGAAAGCACCATTTCCACCTCAGAAGTCCCAATTCCGAAAGCAATAGCGCCAAAAGCGCCGTGTGTTGAGGTATGAGAATCTCCGCAAACAATAGTAACTCCGGGTAAAGTAATTCCGTTTTCAGGCCCTACGACGTGTACAATTCCGTTTTTTTGGTGCCCTAATCCCCAATGCGAAATTCCATATTCGTTGGCATTATCTTCCAAAGCCTTTAATTGATTGGCAGATAATGCGTCTTCAACAGGCAAATGTTGGTTTATCGTTGGTGTATTGTGATCGGCAGTAGCAAAAGTGCGTTCTGGATATAAAACCGAAATCCCTCTTTCTTTTAAACCTAAAAAAGCAACAGGACTGGTAACTTCGTGAATGAAATGACGGTCAATAAAAAACACGTCTGGTCCATCTTCAATTTGACG
>JAYVIK010000038.1:0-2293 GCA_043770265.1 Flavobacterium sp.
CTGGAACGGGTTACGATCAAATTACGGCTTCTACTACAAATGGAGGATTCGATGTTACAGGTGCAACCTTAGACGTAACGGGTATTTCTGGAATAGCCACTCCATTAGATATTATCGTTGCAAATGGGACTGGCACAATTACAGGAACTTTTGCCACTGTTACTGGTTTAACAGCAGGATGGTCCGTAAATTATGGCGTTGCCGGTAAAGTACAATTAGTCTATGCAGTAGCAATAACAACCTATTATTATGATGGCTCAGGTTTATTGTCGAATGTTACCAATTGGGGCGCAAATTTAGATGGTTCAGGAACCAATCCAGCCAATTTAACAGATGCTAACACCACTTATGTCATCAAAAATGGTTCAGCTACAACAGATGCTTCTTGGACTTTAGGAGTTGGTTCTAAAGTAGTGTTAGGAGATACAGGTGCTGCAGCAGTTGTTTTGACCGTTGCAAATACTTTTCCTATCGTGGGAACAATTGATGTTACTGCGGCAAGTTCAGGATCGAACAGTGTGCTATGGCAAGAAGCTGCAACAACTCCTAGTTTTGGAACATTACACGCTGCTTCAGAGGTGCATTTGCAACCGACAGGTTCGGCAACTTATACCTTCAGTTCAACTACTTTTGGTAAATTATTCATAGATGGTAACAGTACTGTTACTTTTGGTGTGGGTGTTCAAAATATCCAGACCTCTTTTACAATAGCATCTGGTTCAACATTGTATGTGCCTTTTTCCACATCGAGTTGGATCTATGCTAATACAGCTGCCACAGTAGCCATAAATGGTTCTTTTAAAAGTCCTAAAACTTTAGGTATTTTTAGCTACGGGGTAACTACACCTGGAACTGGTTTTGGGTCACTGCAATTTATGGATGCAGTGCCAAGTTTTACACTAGGAACAGCGAGTACTGTAGAATATACTAGATCTGGTAGTACTTCTGCTTCAAATCAAACTCAAGTAATTTCAACTTTGCCTACAGGAGTTAGCTATGCTAATCTTGCACTTTCAGAAGCTACTTCGGTTACCTATAGCACTGCTAAAACAATCGCGGGAGCAATAGCTGTAACTGGGAAATTGACACTGGCTCAAGGACATGCAGGAAGCACATTTGTAACAGGCGGATTTTTAACGTTAAAATCGACTGCCGCTAAAACAGCAGTTGTAGCTCCAATTGCAGGGACTGTAACTATTGTAGGTAATATAATAGTAGAGCGTTATGTTCCTGCTGGGACAAGACAATATCGTTTGTTGAGTCCAGCTACAACTGGAGGAACAATACAATCGAACTGGCAAGAAGGACAAGCGGATGGTGCGAATTTAAATGCAGGTTTTGGAACTCATATTACAGGTTCTGGTGCTGCTGCCAATGGTTTTGATACTACAACCAGTAATGCAGCCTCTCTATTTACTCATACGAATACAGGTGCTCCGGCAGCTTGGACAGCAGTTGCAAATACTAATGTAAACACGCTAACAGCAGGTTCTCCTTACTTAATTTATCTTAGAGGTAGCCGTTTAGCAACGAATATAAATGGTGCATTGACAAATGACGCCACTACTTTGAGAACTACAGGAACATTAGCCACTGGAACACGAGTTGTAAGTGGTTTGAATGCTACAGCCGATGGATTTAGCTTAATAGGTAATCCATACCAAGCACAAGTAGATATGCAAGCGGTATTGTTAGCTTCAACAGATTTAGTTAAAGGATTTTATTATGTTTTGAATCCGGCTAGTGGTGCTTATTCTACTTTTGATTTTGCTTTGAATTCTGGTACATCTGGAAATGCCAATAAGTATTTACAACCTGGTCAAGCTTGTTTCGTGAAAACTGTTGCTGCTCCAACAGCTCCTGCGCTTTCGTTTTTAGAAACAAATAAATCAGAACTAGTTGCTCAAACCGCCGTATTTAAAACAAAACAATTGGCTAATTTGCTTCGTTTGTCTTTGTATGACACTGCAAAACCTGCAGATGCTGTAGATGGTTTAATCGTAGCTTTTGATGCTAGCGAAAACAATGCAGTAAATGATAATGATGCTGCTAAATTGACCAACTTCAACGAAAATATGGCTACATCAAACAGCGGTAAACTTTTGTCTATCGAGAAAAGAGCGATTCCAACTGCTACAGATGAAATCCAGTTGAATATCACGAAATACAAAGGAACATCGTATTCATTGAAAGTACAAGGATCTGGTTTGACAGAAACTCCTTTTTTAGTAGATGCTTTTACAGGAACAAACACTGAAATTCCACAAGATGGTACAGTTGATTATGCCTACAC
>JAYVIK010000039.1:0-2289 GCA_043770265.1 Flavobacterium sp.
TTCTTTCCCGTCAAGCGAAGGTGGTCGTGCTTTTATTTCTATTGAAAACGGTTCGAAAGTAATACAAACACTTTGGGCGAAGACCCAAAAAGGAGAAACAAAAGTCGCCATTCCGATTACGGCTGCTATGGCACCGAATGTGTATTTTAATATTACGCTGTTGCAACCACACGCTTCAACTAAAAACGATTTACCAATCCGAATGTATGGAATTGTACCTATTGAGGTGATTGATAAAAACACCATTCTCGTACCCAAATTAATAATGCCAGATGTGTTGCGTCCCGAACAATCATTTGCTGTGAAAGTCAGTGAGCAATCTGGAAAAGCAATGACCTATACGATTGCTGTTGTTGACGAGGGATTGTTGGATTTAACCCGTTTCAAAGCCCCAAACGCTTGGGATGCTTTTTATGTTCGTGAGGCTTTGGGCGTAAAAACCTGGGATATTTATGATGATGTGATTGGTGCTTATGGCGGAAAAGTGAATCAGATTTTTAGTATTGGAGGCGATCAGGATTTGGGTGGCGGAAAAGCCAAAAAAGCAAATCGTTTCAAACCGGTGGTGATTTATTTGGGTCCTTTTAAATTAGAAAAGGGAGAAACCAAAACGCATCAGATAAAATTGCCGAAATACATTGGTTCTGTAAAAACAATGATTGTGGCTGGCGATGCGACTACGAGCGCTTATGGAAGTGTCGAAAAAGCAACTCCTGTTCGCAGTCCGCTGATGGTCTTGGCTTCATTACCTAGAAAAATTTCTCCGTCAGAAAAAGTGACTATTCCAGTTACCATTTTTGCAATGGAAAAAAACATCAAAAATGTTACGGTGCAGATTAAGACTAATAACGGATTAAAAGTTATTGGCAGTGACACTCAAAAACTTTCTTTTGCACAACCAGATGAGAAAATGGCATATTTTAATTTGGCTGTGGGTTCTGTTACCGGAATTGGAAAAGTGCAAATTGTTGCGACTTCAGGGGCAGCCAATTCGGTTTATGATGTGGAAATCGATATGACCAATCCTAATCCGGTTACCAATGCCTTTACCGATGTAATTTTAGAACCGAATAGTACTAAAATTATTTCGTGGAAAACTTTTGGAATTGCAGAAAGCAACAAGGCAAAACTGGAGATTTCATCAATGCCAACTATCAATTTAAATGGAAGACTACAGTATTTGATTCAATATCCACACGGTTGCGTGGAGCAAACTACTTCTTCTGTTTTTCCACAATTGTATCTGAATGATATTGTGGATTTGGATGCCAGTCGTCAAGATTTAATCCAGAAAAATATAACAGCGGGTATTGCAAAATTAGGAAGTTTTCAATTGTCAAATGGTGGAATGGCCTACTGGCAAGGCGGAACTGAATCCGATGATTGGTGTTCTTCATACTCAGGACATTTTATGATTGAAGCCGAGAAAAAAGGCTATTTTTTACCCATCAATTACAAATCAAAGTGGCTTTCTTTCCAACAAAAAGAAGCCAAACAATGGCGATTTGAAACAAGATATGGAAATGATTTAGCTCAAGCGTATCGTTTATACACTTTGGCTTTAGCCGGTTCTCCCGATTTGTCGTCGATGAACAGATTGCGTGAAACCAAAGGAATTTCGAACGAAAGCAAATTGCGTTTGGCTTCGGCTTATGTATTGGCTGGACAAAAATCAGCTGGTTTGAACTTATTGCTAAAAACTACAATTGATGATAATTCGAATTACAATTATTACTATTATGGTTCAGCAGATAGGAATCGAGCAATGGCTTTAGAATCAATGTTGTTATTGGGACAAAAGCAAAAAGCATTTACAATGGCAATAAAATTAGCTAAAAATATGTCAAGTGACCAATGGATGAGCACGCAAACCACTGCGTATTGTTTGTATGCAATGGCTAAATTTTCAGCGAATAACGGGCCGAAAGGAATTGATGTTCAGTTTACCAAAGATGGAAAAGCACAATCGATTCAAACGATGAAAACGATTGCCGACAGAAATTTGACTGTCAAAACGGGTTCGAATAGTGTGACTCTAAAAAACAATAAAAGCAACAGATTATTTGTTCGAGTGTTGAACACAGGAATGCTTTCTATTGGACAAGAAAAAGTGATTCAGAGTAATGCTTCGGCTTCGATTGTTTTTAAAAATAGAAAAGGGGGCGTTATTAACGTCTCTACAATTAATCACGGAACTGAATTTATTGCTGAGGTTACAGTTAGAAACCAGAAAAATGAGCGCGTAGAAAATGTAGCATTGTCTCAAATTTTACCTTCTGGTTTTGAAAT
>JAYVIK010000040.1:0-6009 GCA_043770265.1 Flavobacterium sp.
GTTCAATGAGCTGGTGACTGTTTGCAGTTTTGCTGCGTAATCGCATTAAAAAAGTAGTTGGTTCCAAATGCAGTGCTTTAAAATTTTTTTCTAAAAAACGGTTTGTTTTAAGTCCTCCCAATTAAGTGATAGACATTTTTCCATCATGTTTTTAAAGTGGGTATAGCTAACGGGTTTGGCAAGGTATAAATCTGCACCACCTTTGTAAGCGGTTGCTATTTGTTGCGGCTGAGATGAAGTTGAAAGTATAACAATCTTAATACTGTTCCATTTCTCATTGCTCTTAATTTCACGAAGGCATTCGAAACCATTTTTGTGAGGCATATTCAAATCAAGGAAAATCATTTCTGGAAGGGTAGAAACTTGATTTAAAATCTTCATCAACTCATTTCCGTCGGTTGCAACATCAACCTTAATGTCTTGATTCAATTCAGATAAAACAGTTTCAAAAAGAAGCACATCTTCTTCATCATCCTCCGCAAGTAACACATTCTTTATTTGAATTTTGTACATATTTTATTGTTGAATTGGGGGTTTTGGGGAATAGGCGTACCTACTTTGTAATATTTTGTATTTTTCTAAATTAAGCGGTTTATTGTTGTTTCCATTATAGTTTTTAGTTCTTCATAACTGTCGGGTTTAGTGATAAAACCATCGGCACCCATTCTTGTAAGCGTGGATATCATATACTGTTCAAAATCAATACTTTTTGACAAAGAACAAGTTATCATGACCACCTGTAAATCTTTCAGTTTTTCATTTTCTTTTATTTCTATTAAGCATTCAAACCCTGTTTTGTTTGGCATGCTTAAATCTAGAAAAAGAATATTCTTGCTGTTGTCATCGTATGAATTTGAAACAAGAAATTTCATTAATTCTTTGCCGTCACTAAATGTGTTGAGTTTTGCAGAAACGGGTAATTCAGACAATGCTTTTTCAAAAAAAATTTGATCGTCTGCGTCATCTTCGGCAAGGAATATGTTAACTTGGGTTTTCATTTATTTTATGCGCTATTAATTAATTTAACAATTTTTATAGTGGTATTTGTGCAAAGTCTGATAGAAAAGCACAGCAACAAATATGCATCATTAACGTATAAAATAGTTATACAATTTTATAAAAAAGTTATATAATTCACAGATTTACTGATTATGTTAGTAGTTAATTAAAGTATTTTATAAGTAAATCTACCTTTAACTCCTAATTATAAATTGTATTGATGGGCATTTTGGATAGTTGAATTACAGAATGCATTGGTTGATTTACCCAAAATTATTTTCTTTCTAAATCTAGCAATTTTACAATTTATAAAAAAAATTATGATACTTGTCATCATTATTTAAATCTACTTTTATTGCTGTTAAATTACCTAAAAAAATAGCATTATGGAAACCAATAAAAAATCAGCAACAAAGAAAAAACTATCGCCACATCAAACAAAAGTTGCCGAAGTAATGCACGAATTCAAGGAAGGCGACTTGCATTCCGGCAAAACCGAAACCATTGTAACCAATCCAAAACAAGCCATTGCCATTGCTTTGAGCGAAGCGGAAGGATTGGTTAAAAAAACTAAAAAATAACGTATTATGGAAAACACAGCATCAATTAAAAACGAATCAGCAAATAATTTCGTTTATTCAGTAAAGGAACAATTTACCGATAAATTTATCCAAACAGCACCCAATGTAAACTTGTATGTCAAGGATTATGGTAGCGGAACCCCGGTAATTTTAATACACGGTTGGCCGCTTTCTAACGAAATGTGGGAATATCAAATAGAGAATTTGGTAGCCAATAATTTTAGAGTGATCGCTTATGACCGAAGAGGTTTCGGAAAATCTTCGCAACCCTGGAATGGATATGATTACGACACGCTCACCGATGATTTAAAAGCAATAATCGACCAATTGGAATTGAAGAATATCACATTGGTTGGCTTTTCGATGGGTGGTGGAGAGGTAGTTCGCTATTTCAGCAGGCATGGTGGTCAAAATGTTTCCAAAGCAGTACTTGTTTCCTCCATAATTCCGTATTTGGCACAAAGCGACGACAATCCAGATGGTCGTACAAAAGAAAAAAATGAGGCAACACAGAATTCACTGAAGGAAGACAGAATCGCTTTTCTAGATGATTTTGGCAAAAACTTTTTTGGTGTAAGTTTTATCAATACTGTTATAAGCAAACCATTACTCGACTATTACAGCATGTTAGCGTCGTTTGCATCGCCACACGCAACTACAGAATGCGCCAAATCTTTTTCGAGTGCTGATTTCAGAGAAGAAGTTTTGCTAATCAACGTACCTACATTAATTATTCACGGAACTGCAGATAAAATTGTACCCATCGCAATTTCATCTGAAAAAACCGCCGAATTAATTGCCAACAATACATTTATGATCTACGATGATGCCCCGCACGGCTTATTTTATACTGATAAAGATAAATTAAACGATGATTTGCTTGAATTTTTAAATTCTTAATAGAAAAATGACTTTCGAAGAAATAATAAATTACCGTCGTTCAGTAAGACATTACAAAAATCAGTCGATTGATGCGGAAAAAGTTAAACATTGTATCGCGCTAGCAACTTTAGCTCCGAACAGTTCCAATATGCAACTTTGGGAGTTTTATCATATTACAAATCCTGAGATTTTAAAGCAAATAACCGTCGCCTGTTTAAACCAACAATCGGCAAAGACTGCGCAACAAATGGTGGTTTTTGTAACAAGGCAGGATTTGTATAGCAAAAGAGCCAAAGAAATGACCATCTTAGAAACGCAAAATGTTTTAAAAAGCAGTCCGCTGGCGAAACAAGAAAAAAGAATCAAAAGCTGGAAAACGTATTATGGTAAGATAATGCCTTTTTTATACTTCCGCTTATTTGGGATTTTCGGAATAATCAGAAAAATTATAGTGAACATCATTGGGCTTTTCAGACCCATTGTGTACCAAGTATCTGAAAACGATATGAGAGTTGTAGTGCATAAAACCTGTGCTTTGGCGGCGCAAACTTTTATGTTAGCAATGGCTAACGAAAAATATGACACTTGCCCAATGGAAGGTTTTGATAGTAGCAAAATGAAAAGCATTCTACAATTACCTTATGGCGCCGAAATCAATATGGTGGTTTCCTGCGGCATTAGAGAAGAACAAGGAGTTTGGGGAGAAAGAATGAGATTACCCTTTGATGAAGTGTATCGAAAATTATAAAAAAGGAGAAAATAAAATCAAGACAATAAATGATCCATTCCCGACAGCTTGCCCAAATAATTGGTCCAACACTTAGTCTAATGACACTCTCGGAAATGATAAATTTTTCCATTTGGCAAAATAACATTCCAAGTGTTACCTACCTTAATGGGGTGTTACTTTTTGTTGGAGGGATTGCTATTATTAGAGTTCACAATTATTGGATCCGTAGTTGGATAATCTTAATAACAATGATAGGTTGGTGCACTATTGTACTTGGTTTGTTAAGAATGTTCTTTCCAACTGCAAACCAAGCTGACGAAAAATTGTCGACGAAATTATTACTTACTATTTTGTTTGTAATTGGACTTTTCGTAACTTTAAAAGGGTATTATACAACAAAAAATAGCACCGATAAATCATAAATAGAATGCAAATATTTTGAAAAATCGATATTAAATAAATCAAAATCATATCAGATAAATTTTCTAATAAAAATATAGTTAATCATTGACATTCCATCTTCCATTAAAAAAAACAACACCTTCAGATGAAAATAGACTGCAAAGCTCCAACCCAAACCAACATTAGTCAGGTTCGCCTTAAAGATTCACTTTTACAACTTTCAAACTATTTTCATTGCGATTTATTGAACGAATTGAAATAACTTTAAAATGAAATACACACTTTTTATACTGTTTACTTTTCTGTTATTCTCGTGCAAAAAAAAGCTGGAAGAAACCAAACCTACCGTTGGCGATATCACCGAAAGCGTTTATGCTTCTGGAATTATAAAATCTGAAAATCAATATACCGTTTTTTCAACGGTTAGTGGTATTCTCAAAAAAATTGATGTGGTTGCCGGACAAACTATTTCTAATGGACAATTGTTGTTTGAATTGGAAAACGACAAAGCCGAATTGAATACCGAAAATGCAAGATTGGCCTACCAATTAAGCCAAAATGACAACCATTATATTCAAGATAAAATCTCGGAAATGGAAATCAAAGTCCAATTGGCTCGTGAAAAATTGCTGGTTGACAAATCATTTTATGATAGAAACAACCGCATCAAACAATACAATATCATATCGGAAGTCGATTTTGAGAAAGTAGCATTGGCTTATAAATCATCACAGTTGAATTTACAAACTTCGCAAAAGCAATTGTCGCAACTCAACGCGCAATTAAAATTCGAACAAAATAAAAATAATATCTTATTGCAAATTGGACAAGAAACACAAAATGATTTTCAAATCAAAAGTGCTTTTTCAGGCGAACTATTCGATGTTTTGGTAAAAGAAGGCACATTGGTTTCGCCACAAATTCCGTTGGCAATTATTGGTCAAAAAAACGCCTTTTTATTAGAACTAGAAGTCGATGAAAACGATATGGCTCGGATCAAATTAAATCAATCGGTTTTAATCACTTTAGACAGTTATAAAAACCAAGTTTTTGAGGCCACAGTCGATAAAATTTATCCGATAATGAATGAACGATCACGAACTTTCAAAATCGAAGCGCATTTTATAAATCCGCCCAAAAAATTGTATCCCAATCTTTCAGCCGAAGCCAATATTGTCATTCGAACTAGAAAAAACGCGATTACCATTCCGAAAGTTTATTTGCTAAAAGGCGATTCCATTCAAATTGGCAAAAAAGAAAAACGCAAAGTAAAAATAGGTTTATCCGATTATCAAAAGGTAGAAATTTTGGAAGGTTTAAAAGCTGACGAAATGATTTATAAACCCAAACAATGAATTATAAACTGATTATAAATATTGCCATTCATTTGCTGCGAGCGCGACTCAAACAAACCATTGTTGCGGCAGTTGGCGTAACTTTTAGTATCTCAATGTTTATTGCTTTGGTTAGTTTTATGAATGGTCTGAACGATTTGCTCGATGGACTAATGCTGAACAAAACGCCTCACGTTCGATTGTACAATGAAGTGAAACCATCTTTAAACCAACCCATTTCATTATCCGAAAAGTATAAAAACGATGCGAATTTTGTCAATTCAATCAAACCAAAAGACCGAGGAAAATCTATTTATGACAGCAAAAAAATTATTGCGGATTTAAAATTAGACAAACGCATTATTGATGTAGCTGCTAAAATCAATACGCCAGTTTTTTTTAATTCGGGAACCATTGAAATTGCTGGTGTCGTCAACGGAATAGAAATCGAACCAGAAGAAAAATTATTCAAAATTTCTGATAATATCATTGATGGAAATGTATCTGATTTAGCACAAAACAACAGCATCATTATTGGAAAAGGTTTGGCAGAAAAAATGCTTTTGCTAAAAGGTGATAATATCAATGTCACTTCATCGAGAGGTAATTTAGTAATGTTAAAAGTAGTTGGAATTTCCCAAATTGGTATCGTTGAATACGATAATACATTCAGCTATACGTCGCTCAAAACAGCTCAAAAATTGTTGAATGAACCCACAAATTACATCACGGATATTCAAATAAAATTATACGATATGCAAACCGCGCCACAAGTTGCGAAGGAATTTCGAGAGAAATACGATACTGACACCATAGATTATCAAGCCGCTAATGCTCAATTTGAAACCGGAAGTTCGGTTAGAACCATTATTTCTTACGCCGTTGGTTTAGTTTTATTGCTAGTTGCTGGTTTCGGAATTTATAATATACTTAATATGATGATTTACGAAAAAATGGATACGATTGCCATCTTGAAAGCCACCGGTTTTTCGGGCAATGATGTCAAATGGATATTCATTTCGTTGTCACTAATCATTGGTTTTGCTGGCGGTTTGCTTGGACTTTTGTTTGGCTATATTTT
>JAYVIK010000041.1:0-18000 GCA_043770265.1 Flavobacterium sp.
GATAGTTAAATGATGTTGTTTGGCATCTTGAAGGTTCGCAAAAATGGAATTAGCTTGAGCCGTTGGTTGGGTTTGCCAATACACCTTCTCAGTTTTGAAGCCGCAAAGAGTGGCTAAGGCGTTGAAGTGTTTAGCCGGAATAAAGCCTTGAACATCGCCGGAGCTATACATAAAGTTACTACCCGGCTTGAGTATCATTGACACATATTCTTTGCGAACGCCTGATTTGTTAGAGACGTCTGCTTGTGTCATTTTGTGTTCAGCAATATAGGCGTTAAGGGCGGCAACGATTTCAATTTTGGTAATGTGTTCCATAGTTTAGAGGTAGTTTGAATAGTCGATTTTTGATTTGTTGTAGTTATCCTGGTCTTGGTTCCAGTTTGCGTTAAGTTCTTTTTTGTCGGTCGTGGCTTGCACCTCGATAAGGTGTTGCGTTTTCGCCTGTAGGCGGTTTTCGCTTTTGTGGTCTTTATGTTGGCCACGGCTGTCGGTTAGTAAATGTTTGGCTAGCGTGTCATTGAGGAGTTCAGGGCGATTATTGAAAAGACTTTCGTTTAGTAAGTCTCTTTTGCAAACTTCATCTGTGATGTAATTTAGAATGTCTAAGTTGTGATTTTTTACTTCCATAAGTTTCAACGCATCGCCTTCGGTTCTTTCGGCAAGTGCCATTGGTTGGATGTGTTTTTGCTCTAATAGAAATTCGTAGGTTCCAACCACTTCAACAAGTTTTCCATTGCGAGAATTGGCATTAGTAACTAAAACTTTCGATAGATCCTGCGGATCAAATTTTAAAGCCCAATCCAAATGCGCCAGTTTTCTAAAATTGATGTCAAATGAATCATAAGTAAGTTTTTGTCCGCTGAGAGTTGCGAGCAGTCCTGATCCTTCTAACCTATTGGTGAATCCTGTTGTTTCGCCAAGGTATCTTAGGTACATTTCAAAGTTTAAAGCTGATTTAAACTCGTTTTTTGTACCGTTCCAGTTTTCTATATATTGTTCTCTTTTTTCGGCTCTGTCGGCTGCAATGATTGTGTCTATTTGTTTTCTTAGCCCCATTTCGTCAGGAAAAAAGCGTTTGTTTTTATTGATGGCATCAACATTTGGTTGATTTTTTGAGCCTGTGCTAACATTGTACCCTGACCAGTTGGGTTCTTTTTGACAATGTTTTTTATTGAATCGGTTAAAGTATGGCTCAATTACTTTAGCTTTTGCGTTACCAACCTTAGCAGGTGTAAAGTGTACCGAACAGGCTTCGTAAACTGGTGTTAAATTTGAAATTTGATAATTGTCAGACTGTATCTGATAAGGTCTATACATATCACCAAATAACTCCTGAGTGTGCTGAAAAGCATTTCGCAAAGCCGCTTTTATCAATGCCGGGGATTCATCTTTACCCACTGCGTAACCAATGATGTATTTATTCGTTGGATCAAGAACCATTACAGTGGTCAAACGGTTATGATAAGTCGTGCTTGAGTATCCGTTTTTATCTATGTAAGTTTGCTGATAGAGTAATTCTGTTTTCCAACCATCGAGTGTCCACAATAGCATTGAATTTTTTGGAGCAGATCGTTTGTTTTGCATCAAAAGGGTGTTTTCCAATGATTTTACACCTTTTCGTCCAGCAGTAACTGTGAGCTGCATTTTTTCTTTTCTATTGCCTACAGTTTGCGGTGTAATCGGTTTCCAGTTTGCCTTAATAGCCACTTCGTTATAATATCTAGCAACTTGGGCATTGTCAAAATTGTTAGGTAATGCAATCAATGCGTCAAGCAGTGCAGTTTGTTCCTCACCTTTCAAAACGGAAGCGTTTGAGTTTTGAAGACGTCCAGAAACAAAAGAAACATAACCGTATTTCAAAAATTCATTGTACCGGATGCGCAAACCTCTGGAAGTGGTTGGCAAATTGTGAGCTACCTCACGAAAACAGTTCACATCGTTGGTTAGGCTTTGCCAAATATCCACTTGCACACCGCCAAGGGCTTTGATGTAGGCTTTTCGATTCGTTTTGCAAGCAATAACCGCATTCATAACCGAGGCGTTGTAAGTATAGGTTTCAATGAGTTTTAAATCGAGTTTCTTATTGTCGTCTCCATACGTGTAGGCTGCATAAAAATCAAATGCTTTGCGGTCGGCCTGATAATGACTGGCAAAAAACGAAGCTTTGACCACTTCTTTGGGTTTCCCGAATTTTAGCGTTAGGCTATCTTTCCAATCTTGACAAAGCGAGGAGTGAAGTACCAGGGCATCGTAAGACCAAGAGCCTTTTCTTAATTCAGATTCAGTGCAGGTTTTTGAAGTGATCCGTTTATTAAGGGCCTTATAGCTTATCAGTCCTAATGTCTCAGGATGTGGTAAGCGGTCAAAAATCAAAAATTTGATTTTTACACCTAACTTGTTATCGTAATATTCGTATGGGTTTTCCATTCTATTATTTTAATTTGTTCCCGCCTTGGTGTCGAAACCAAGCAAAGCCGTGGCGGGAGTTTAACGATGTGGTAAGAGCTAATTACAATTTTTGAGGTTCGCTAAATGTGATACTTGAAACCGTGCCGTTTCTAAAGGTTATGGTTTCAATAACTTCGCTCGTGAAATCTTCATTCACGTGGTGGATGATTTGTGTTTTCATAGTTTATTGATTGTTTTGTTGGTTTCTAAAGCAGCAAGATTGTGGCAAATGCGGGCGTATTCTTTTTTTACATCATCAGCATTTACGGGAGTGCGTTCGTCCTTGATAATTTTTTTTATATAGTCTTTACCAAGGCTCCATCTTTTCGACAAAATATTAATTGCCTCTCGGTTCCATACGATGTCTTTTTTTTGTGTAAGTTTGTTCATTGTTTTGCTTGTATTGTTATTTGATACAAATATATACGCAATATGAGTATAAATCAAATTATTTTAAATAAAAATACGCAAAATGAGTACAAATATTGATAAAACATTGATTTTAAATACTATTAAGTATCATTATTTTTTGAAAAGTGATGCCGAATTTGCTAGATTTCTTGGTATTAAACCTCAAACTTTGTCTTCTTGGTATTCCAGAAACACTTTTGATATTGATTTATTGTACTCAAAATGCGAATTAATAGATGCAAATTTTTTACTTAGTGGAGAGGGAGATGTGGTTAAAAAGGCTCCTTATGCCTTTTGGCGTTCTGATGAAGAGATTGAAAACGAACAAAAATCAGTAACTAGCGCTGAACCACGTAAAAAAGGTATTCCAATACTTCCTTTTGATGCGTTTGCTGGCATAGGCGATAGCACTGTACAAGGCATAAACTTTGATACTATTGAGGAACGCTATGTAATACCCTTGTTTGACGGCATCAAGATTGATTTTATGATTCCGGTACGAGGATCTAGTATGTATCCTAAATATAGCAGTGGTGATGTGGTGGCTTGCAGATTGATCAATGAATTACTTTTCGTGCAATGGAACAAAGTATATGTTATTGACAGCAGCAGTCAGGGTGTGATAATGAAACGCCTCTTAAAAGGAGACGACAATGAGCGTGTAATTTGCAGGAGCGACAACAAAGAGTACGGAGACTTTCAGGTACCAATGACCGATATTAGAAGCATTGCTTTGGTTGTTGGCGTTATACGTTTAGAGTAAAATACTATAAATCAATGTTTTAATTGTTTTTTTACTATTTATTTGTGTATTAGGGGGTATCTTAACCCCTTTTTTTATGCCTTTTTTTCAATATTTTTACATATAGGGGGTATTGTTCAGTGTTTTTTTATGCAAGTTTGAGGCAACCCTGTAGGCAATCCTATAGGCAATCCTTTTACTAAAATAAGCCGTTTTTGTCATTTCCTAAAATTGTACCGGTTAAGCATAAAAAAACCTCAATAAATGAGGTTAAATAGTGTTTAAATAAGGTTTAAATCCCTTTTAAATAGTAGTTTCACGGGTATTTCTACTACTCAATGGTAGATCGTGGCTAATGCAGGCTATTAATGGTTGAATGAATGGTAGAAAAACAGTAGTTAATGGTAGATAAAGGAAGTTTTGTTTATCAGCAGTTTTCGACCGTTTTTATTGTGAAGTCCTTATTTTATTGGCTTTTTCGATCTTTTTTGTATTGTGTATCTTTGGTAGGTTTGTTTTAGGGCCTATAGGTTTTAAAGGGTTTTCCAAAACAGTTTTAATTCAATTAAAAAATTATAACGTTAATATTTTGTTAATATTTACTACTATGCGATACAAGATACTGTCTTTTAGATATATATTTGCATAAGAAATTACTATATACTTTTACACTATGGAAACTACGAATAACAAAAACCTTTCAGCATTTACTCATTTGAGTACATTGAGCCAATATTGTATCCCATTCGGGAATTATATTTTTCCAATACTAATTTGGAGTAGCAACAAAAACAAATCGGAATTAATCGATTTTAACGGAAAACAAGTGCTGAACTTTCAACTGAGTATGTTTTTGTACTCTTTAGTTTTAGCAATGATTGCCATACCTATTTTGTTAGTATCAATTTTTAGCACAATTCCGTCAGATGCTCTTTTTAATGAAGAGCTATTTACAAGAAATCATTTCTGTGTAGAAAATATAACTGGAATTACAACAATAGCCATCATAGCCATTCTTTTATTTGTGGGTTTGAAAGTTGCAGAATTTTTTCTAATTATTTATGCTTCGGTCAAAGCATCAAATGGAGAAAAGTTTGAATATCCGCTCACTATACCATTTATTAAATAATCATCAATCATCAATCAAAAAATGAATAGTTTAATCCAATCAAAAAACAAAAAAGAGAGTTATGAACATTGAAAACACAAAAGCCCAAATGCGCAAAGGTGTTCTTGAGTTTTGCATCTTATCAGTCCTTAAAGACAAAGAAGCTTACACTTCAGAAATATTAGATACTTTGAAAAGCGCAAAATTACTGGTTGTGGAGGGAACGGTTTATCCGCTGCTCACCCGATTGAAAAACGACGGATTACTCAACTACCGTTGGGAAGAATCTTTATCTGGTCCACCAAGAAAATATTATGGATTGACCGAAATTGGACAAACCTTTTTAAACGAATTAAATGGCACTTGGACTGAATTGTCTGATGCAGTAAACCTAATCACAAACCAAAAACTATAGTCATGAACAAAACTGTAAACATAAATCTAGGCGGAATGTTCTTCCATATTGACGAAGATGCCTACCAAAAACTAACCCGATATTTTGATGCTATAAAACGCTCTTTGTCGAATTCATCCGGTCAAGACGAAATCATAAAAGACATAGAAATGCGTGTTTCGGAATTATTGACCGAAAAACAGAAAACAGAGAAACACGTTGTGGGTCTTAAAGATGTTGACGAAGTGATTACCGTTATGGGGCAACCAGAAGATTACAGAATTGACGAAGAAGGAATCGGAAATACTTCGACCCATTTTTCTTCAAATTCTTCAGCAATTAATCGAAAACTCTACCGTGATAAAGATAACGGAATGGTGGGCGGTGTACTAGCTGGTTTAGGCCACTATTTTGGAATAGACAAAGTATGGTTGCGAATCTTCTTTTTAATTCTATTTTTTGCTTGGGGAACAGGAGTTTTAGCTTATATTATTCTTTGGATTGTAATGCCTGAAGCTACAACTACTGCCGAAAAACTAGAAATGACTGGCGAACCAGTAACTATTTCGAATATTGAAAAAAAGGTACGTGAAGAATTTGAAAATGTTTCCGAAAAATTCAAAAACGCCAACTATGACGAAATGGGGAACCGAGTGAAAACTGGTGCTGAAAAAGTGGGTAGCTCACTAGGTGACTTTATCATCGCTGTCTTTAGAGTTTTTTCGAAATTTCTAGGAGTCCTTTTGATAATGACAAGTCTATTTATATTAGCTGCCTTATTTATTGCAGTATTTACTTTGGGATCTTCGTCAGTAATTGAAGTTCCTTGGCAAGGTTTTATTGAAGCAGGCAATTTTACCGATTATCCTATTTGGACTTTTGGTTTAATCATGTTTTTTGCTGTTGGAATCCCCTTCTTTTTCTTATCCTTATTGGGTTTCAAATTATTGTCACCCAAATTGAAATCAATAGGCAATATAGCAAAATATACATTATTGGCAATTTGGTTAATAGCTGTTTCATTGGCAATTGCCATTGGAATAAAACAAGCATCAGCCTTTGCAATTGATGGAAGAGTTGTGGTTAAAGAAAATTTAAATATTAAACCCACAGATACCCTTTTGATCAAATTCAAACATAATGATTATTTTGCCAAAAATATTGACGACAATGACGATTTTAAAATCACGATAGATTCTACTGGAAATGATGTAATCTATTCAAACAATGTTAGTTTCAAAATTGCACAAACCGATACCCAATTAGCTTACATTCAAATCGAAAAAGAAGCTAAAGGAAAAACTTTATTTGAAGCCAAACAAAGAGCTGAGAAAATACAATACAGCTATAAAGTGATTGGTAACCAATTGGTTTTCGACAATTATTTATTATCCGATTTAAAAGAAAAATTCCGTGATCAAGAAATTGAAATAACTTTATTCTTACCTTTGGGAACTGTACTGAAAATGGATGACTCTGCAGCTCATTACGATGAAACGAATAGCGATTACTTTTATTGGCATCCTAATGAAAATGAAATTTTTAAAGTAGAAAATGATAAAATAAAATGCCAGAATTGTTTAGATGAAGATAATGAAAATATCATTATCGGTACTAAACAAGAAAAGGACAGCGTTGTTACTACTACTGTAACTGTAAATGGCGAAGTTGTAACAGTTAATAAAACGGGTACTAAAAAAGGATTGTCTGTTGATAAAGAAGGTGTAATAATTAAAAATTAATAATTATGATAAAAATTATCACAATAATAACAAAATTTATTGTAGCTGCCTTAATGGCGCTGTTATTTTCTTCTTGCAATTCGGGTATTAATTTTGGAGATGGAATAGAAGGAAGTGGAAATATTACCACCGAAACAAGACCGGCAACCCAAGATTTCAAAAGTATTGAAGTAAGTCAAGGAATCAAAGTAAATCTAGAACAAGCGGATACCCAATCCATAACAGTGGAAGCGGATGACAATTTGCAAGAACACATTATTACCAAAATAGAAGATGGCGTTTTGAAAATTAAATCGGATTCCAATTACAATTCAACCGAAACACCAGTTGTGAATGTAAAAATGCCTGATGTTAGTAGATTGAGTGCCAGTAGCGGGTCTGAAATAAACAGCACTAAAACATTAATATCTAACAATATTTCTGCAAAGTCCAGCAGCGGAAGTCGCATCACTATTGAAGTTGAAGCCGATGCAATTACGTTAGAAAGCTCCAGCGGAAGCAACATCGAAGCAAGCGGAAAAGCATTGAAATTAGAAACAACTTCGTCAAGTGGAAGCTCTATTGATGCTAAAGATTTAATGGCTAACGAAGTGATTTCACAAACCACAAGCGGCAGCAGTACATCCGTTTATCCAATTTTAAAACTTGAAGCAAAAGCTTCTAGCGGCAGTTCGATTGATTATCATAAAGTTCCAAAAACAATAACTAAAGAGGAATCTTCTGGTGGAAGCGTCAGCGAAAATTAAACTTCTCTTTTGCTAAGAAATAACAAAAATCATCCATTAAAAGTGGATGATTTTTTTATATTTGTAAAAAACATAACTCATTTGAAAATGAAAAAAGATACTTTTATTATCCTACTTCTACTCGTTTCCACATTGGCAATAGCGCAAAAAAAAGAAAAAATAAAAGGTTCCAAAATAGTAACAATTGAACATAGAGAAATTGGCAATTTTGAGGCCATAGAAGTAAGCGACAACCTTGAAGTGTATTTGGCTAAAGGCGAAAAATGTGACTTAAAAATTGAAGCCGATGATAATCTTCACGATATTGTTCGCGTAGATTTAACAGCCAACATACTTCGAATTTATAGTTCAAAAACGGCTACCAATTACAAAAAACTAATTGTTAGAATCACATACACGAATGAGTTGAAAAGGATCTCGTCAAAAAATGAAGCCATAATCAATGCAATTCAGGAAATTCAATTGAATGAAATTGCCATAAAATCTTTCGATGATTCTAAACTTTTTTTGAATGCAAATACTAAGAATTTTACTTTACAGTCGGATCATAATTCCAAAGCGGAGCTTAACTTAAAATCAGAAAAGGCGACTATTGAATTAAGTAAAAACGCCACATTGAAAGCATTGATTACTGCTACTGATTTGAAATGTGATTTGTATCAAAAATCGATTGCAGTTTTGGAAGGTGATGTTGCCACTGCCACTATAAGATTAGACAATAATGCTAAATTTTCAGGAAATAATCTAACTATTACAAATGCCAAATTAGTAACAGAAAGTTATTCGAATTGTAGTATTAATGTAAATACCTCAATCAGTATTGATGCGGCTGAAAACTCAGAAATTCAACTTTATGGCGACCAAAAAATAGAGCTAAAACGGTTTATTGACAATGCCATTTTGAGCAAGAAATCCTCCAAAAAATTGTATAAAAAAAGTCTCGAATAGAGACTTTCTTTATAATGTGATTCAAAAATCGAATTATTTATTCTAGAGCAGCTAAATATCTTTCGGCGTCCAAAGCAGCCATACATCCCGTTCCAGCGGCAGTAATCGCCTGACGATATACGTGATCTGCAGCATCACCAGCCACAAAAACTCCCGTCACATTGGTTTTTGAAGTACCTGGAACACTTACGATATAACCTGTCTCATCAAGAGTTAGATAGTCCTTGAAAATATCAGTATTAGGTTTGTGACCAATAGCCACAAAGAAACCAGTTGCAGGAATATCAAAAATATCGCCTGTAGTTTTATTTTTGGCTTTCACACCAGTCACTACTTGACCATCTCCCAAAACCTCAACTGTATCGTGATTCATCAAAATGGAAATATTTTCGGTTTTGCGAACTCGGGCTTCCATAATTTTGGATGCGCGGAACTTTTCGCTACGAACGAGCATCGTCACTTTCTTGCACAATTTAGACAAATAATGCGCTTCTTCACAAGCAGAATCTCCTGCTCCAACAATAACAACTTCCTGATTTCTATAGAAAAAACCATCACAAACCGCACAAGCCGAGACACCACCACCCATTTTAAGATAATGTTGTTCTGATTCTATTCCTAAATATTTTGCTGATGCACCAGTTGAAATGATTACCGTTTCGCAATGCAATTCGATAGTATCGTTAATCCAAACTTTATGAACGTCCCCACTAAAATCAACTTTTGTCGCCCAGCCGTCGCGAATATCAGTTCCAAAACGTTTGGCTTGCTCTTGTATGCCAACCATCATTTCTGGGCCTGTTATTCCTTCGGGATTTCCAGGCCAATTTTCGACTTCATTAGTAGTTGTCAATTGTCCGCCAGGTTGCATTCCTTGGTACAAAATAGGGTTCATACTGGCTCGTGCGGCATAAATTGCTGCAGTATAACCCGCTGGACCAGAACCTATAATTAGACATTTAATTTTTTCGATTGTATCTGACATGATAAGAATATTTTTTATTTTATTAACAACACAAATGTAGGTTATTATTAAAAAACAGAGGCCAAAAAACATCACTTTTATCTATTTGTAGATAACAACAATCAATTTGAATATATCACTTGTGAAATAAAATTCTTGAAAAACCCTATCAATACTCCAACTAGTATTTGCTTAATTTTGCTTTATACATGAATTCTTCTATTTTTTCGACCATATTATAACTTCCGCAAAAGAAAGGAGCTCTCTCGTGCAGTTCCTTGGGAGTAATTTCCATTATCCTGCCAAAACCGTCTGAAGCTTTGCCTCCAGCCTGTTCTACGATAAAAGCCATGGGGTTACATTCGTACAACAAGCGCAATTTCCCTTTTGGTGCCCTTGAACTTGTTGGATACAAGTAAATACCTCCTTTTATCATATTTCTATGAATATCTGAAGCTAGACTTCCGATATATCTTGAGGTGTAAGGTCTGTTTTCTTCTTCTAATTGGCAATATTTGATGTAATCTTTTACGCCTTGTGGAAAATGGACATAGTTCCCTTCATTTACTGAATAAATAGAGCCATCGATTGGACATTTCATTTTTGGATGTGACAAATAAAAAGTACCAATGGCAGGATTTAAAGTAAATCCGTTGACACCGTGACCTGTAGTGTAAACGAGCATCGTCGATGTACCATATATAACATATCCAGCAGCTACCTGATTAATGCCTGGTTGCAAAAAATCTTCCAGAGTCACTGGAGTTCCCACTGGGGTTATTCTCCTGTAAACTGAAAAAATAGTTCCTACAGAGACATTTACGTCTATGTTTGACGATCCGTCCAAGGGATCCATCAAAACCACATATTTATTGTTGTGACTGTCATCACTTCCTTGAACGGTGATAAAATCATCATTTTCTTCCGAGGCTATCCCGCACACTATTTCCCTATTAATCAAGGTTTGAATAAAAATCTCGTTAGCGTAAACATCTAACTTTTGCTGGTCTTCGCCTTGAATGTTTTTCTCTCCTACTGCTCCAATAATATCGACTAATCCAGCTTTGTTCACTTTATAGCTAACTACCTTTGCTGCTAACCGAATGGAGTTAAAAATTCGGGATAATTCGCCCGATGAATATGGAAAATCTTTTTGATTTTCAATAATAAATTCTCCAAGTGTTTGGTTACTTTTCTCCATTATATATTTTTTGTTTAATTAATATTAGGGAATCTCTAAAAACTCTATGTTCTTGTTCAAATCATTTTTCTTTATTTTTTAAAAATTTGAATGTTGAGTTTTATAAATTTATTTAATTTACTTTATTTTTTAATGTATTCATTTATAACGGTTTAGTACTATATTAAAATGTAATAAATCGCACGTTCTCTTGTTAAACAGCTTGTAATTGAATTTTTCTGAACATATTGTAGGTCAAATTCATTAGTCCAACGATGCCTTCAACTCTTTTTATTCCTATTGCATATAAGTTCATCCCATTCATGCTTTTTTCCATAAAACCAAAAACATTTTCAACTCTTGAGCAAACCCTTGATTTTTCTTTGTTTATTGCAATATAATGATTAGTTAATGGACTGTTTTTATAGCCCTTTTTATAGGTCTTATCTATCATCTCTTTTTGTGAAATAACAGCTTGTTGCTTTTTGCCACGATAGGCGGCATCTGCGTGAAAATCTTCATTTGCATCTTTATCATCAAACAAATTTTCAAGTACTTTAGGGTCATGTACAGACGCATCTGTTACTTCATATTTTACAATTAATTTAATTTTAGCATCTACTTTTACGTGATTTTTATAGCCATAATGGCTTACATTATTTTTTTTAGTCCATCTTCTTGCATCCAAATCTTTTTGCTCCTTTTTATTAGGATTTTCATCGAATGATTTTGGAGTTTCGCCATTTTTAATCTGCTTATTTTCCTCTCTTGAATTGCGTTGTTTAGGCACTTCTATGAAACTGGCATCTACAATTTTACCTTCATTTACAATCAATCCTAACTGTCCCAATTCTTTTAAAAACAAATCAAAAACTACGTCTACTAGATTCAAGTTAACCATTTGTTCCCTAAAGTTCCAAACTGTTTTACTATCGGGAATATCATCAGAAATTGTCAAATTAAGAAACCGCATAAAACTCATTCGGTCATTTATTTGGTATTCTATTTGGTCATCAGACAAATTATAATAGCGCTGGAGTATTACTATTTTGAACATCATCAAATAATCAAATAGGCGACGTCCGCCTTTTCCTTTGGCAACTTTTTCAAAACCGTCCTCTAATGTTTTTCTAAATAAATCAAAATCAATACCTTGATTTAGTTTTTCTAATGGATCGCCAAGTTTGGTCAACTTGGAAAGTCGAATGTCTTGGTCAAAAAATACGTAATCTCTATATTTTTTATATGCTTTCATAATGAACGCAAGATACGATTTGTAACATTTAAACAAAAATTTATATGATTTTTTATTAATCGTTAGTTTTTAGAGGTTGCAATTAGATACAATTCAAACTCAATTCCATTTTTATCTAAAATTCTCTTTGATTAATACAAAATATTTTAATATTGATTTTAAAAAAAATCTGTTAATTGAAAAAATAAAATAACTCCGAAGCAGCACTTCGGAGTTTCAACTTATAAAAAAATATTATAACTATTTATAAACCTTTAATAGGAACATATTTAGGCACTAATGATTTCATTACAATCCAACCTATTAAATAACAAACAGAACAAATAGAGAAAATAATAAAGTATCCAGCTTCTATTCCTTCAAAGCCCATAAAAGCCATGTTCGTTTCTTTAGTGTAATCAAATAACAATCCAGAACCTTTGTTAATCAAGGTAGACCCCAAACCTCCTGCTAAACCTCCGATACCAGTGATTGTAGCAATTGCTTTTTTAGGAAACATATCTCCCACTGTCGTGAAAATATTGGCTGACCAAGCTTGGTGAGCAGCTCCTGCGATTCCAATAATAATTACCGGTAACCAATAGCTAATATATCCTAATGGTTGTGCCACTAAAGCCAACAACGGAAAAAAAGCGAAAATCAACATCGATCTCATTCTCCCCTCATAAGGATTCATTCCCTTCTTTTCAACAAAATAGGTAGGCAACCAACCTCCAATAATAGAAAGTAATGTAATCGCGTAAAGTACAAATAATGGAAAAGCAGCCTCAGCAGAATCCATTCCGTAAACCGAACTTAAATAAGCAGGAGTCCAGAACAAGAAAAACCACCAAACGCCATCCGTCATAAACTTGCCGAAAGCAAATGCCCAAGTTTGTTTGTACCTAAAGCAATCTCTAAAAGTAACTTTAGTAGTCGTTTCTGGCACATAACCTACTAATTTACTGTCGGCAAGGTCGTCTTGCTGAATATATTCTAGTTCAGCAGCACTTACTCTTTTATGATTTTCAGGCTTATCGTACATAAAAATCCAAAACCCCATCCAAATAAAACCTAAAGCTCCAATAATAATAAATGCCATTTCCCAACCAAAAGCCTTGGCGATAAACGGAATGGATATTGGGGCAGCCAATGCTCCAACTGTGGCGCCCGCATTGAAAATACTGGTCGAGAAAGCTCTGTCTTTTTTTGGAAAATATTCCGCTGTTGTCTTAATTGCTGCAGGGAAATTTCCAGCTTCACCTACTGCCAAAACAAAACGAGCAAAAATGAATAAACTAACACTCACATTAATTACTAATCCAGTATCATTTACAGTGCTAATAACTTCCTTTGCTTCTTCAAAACCAACAAACCAATTTCCTGTTATCCAGCCTGCAGTTGCAATCCCTGCAAAAGCGTGTAAACAAGCTCCTATAGACCATACTCCAATTGCCCAAAGAAATCCTTTTTTGGTATCCATAAAATCTACAAACTTGCCTGCGAATAACAAAGATACCGCATAAAAAATCGAAAATAAAGCCGTTATATTTCCATAATCGTTGTTGGTCCAATGGAATTCAGGGGCAATAAAATCATTCCAAGTTAACGAAAGTACTTGTCTATCCAAGTAATTAATCGTGGTGGCAAAAAAGAGTAAACCACAGATTGACCAGCGGTATTTTCCAATTTTTGTTGTTTCTTTATTCATATTGATTTGGTTGTTTTTAGTTGGTTAAAAATGTTTTTTTATTAGAATTAAATATTTATTTTAAAATAAGCCTCGGCATTTTTATAGCAAATTGCTTCCACCATATTTCCTATGAGATTCATGTCGTTGGGCAACTCTCCTTTTTCGATTTCGTCGCCCAGAACATTGCACAAGATACGTCTAAAATATTCATGCCTTGGAAAAGAAAGAAAACTTCTTGAATCGGTAACCATTCCAACAAATTTACTCAACAAACCAAAATTGGAAAGCACATTCAATTGTTTTTCCATTCCGTCTTTTTGGTCTAAAAACCACCAAGCCGCACCATATTGCATTTTTCCAGCCACAATCCCATCATTAAAATTATTGGCCATCGAAGCAAACATTTCGCTGTCTCTAGGATTCAAATTATAAACTATTGTATTCGCTAATCCATCACATTCACTTAGCCTTCCAAAGAATTTGCTCATAGTATCGGCCATATTCAAATCTCCAATAGAATCGTATCCTTGATCAGGTCCAATACTGTGCAACATTTTGACATTGTTGTTTCGGATGGCGCCAACGTGAAATTGCTGTGTCCAAGATTTTGCTTTGTTCATCAAAGCCAACTCGAACAACACGGCTGATTTGTATTTATTAATCTCCAAAACGGAAATTGCCTCGCCTTTCAGCGCTTTTTCAAAAATTGCTGCTACTTCAGAATCTGTATAATCCTCACCATAGAAATTGACGTGGCCGTGATCTGAAATACGACAACCGATTTCGTGGAAAAAATCGTGACGTCTTTGCAACGCTTTTATAAGTATCTCAAAATTACTTATTGAATACCCTACAACTTTTTCCAGTTTTTTTATCCAATCAACAAATGCTTGACTTTTCTCTATTTCTGTGGCTTTGTCTGGTCGGAAAGAAGGTAAAACTTTAATTTCAAAATTCTCTTCTTTAAGTTGTTTATGGTAAGCCAAATCATCAGTAGGATCATCGGTTGTGCCAACGACTTTTACGTTCATTTTCTTAAGAATATTTCGAACACTATATTCTGGTTTTTTCAACAAATCAGAACAATCGTTGTAAATCAATTCGGCAGAATCAGAATTTAATAAAGTGGTTATCCCAAAATAATTTTTCAGTTCTAAATGAGTCCAATGGTACAAAGGATTCCTTAAAGTATAAGGAACCGTTTCTGCCCATTTGGAAAATTTTTCATAATCGCTTGCGTCTCCAGTTATGAATTTTTCATTCACGCCATTGGCACGCATTGCCCTGTATTTATAATGGTCACCATCTATCCAAATTTGGTATAAATTCTCGAATTGGCGGTCTTCGGCAATGTCTTTTGGAGACAAATGGCAATGGTAATCAAAAATGGGTTGGTTTTTTGCATAGTCGTGATACAAAGTTCTAGCCGCTTCATTGTGAAGCAAAAAATCGTCCGTAATAAATATATTTTCAGCCATAATTTATATTAAAATAAACTGCGTTCTATTCCCATTTCCAAACCACGCAATTCAGCTAAGCCACGCAAACGTCCAATTCCAGAATATCCTGGATTGGTTTTTTTATTCAAATCATCCAACATTTGATGTCCGTGATCAGGACGCATGGGAATGATTCTTTTTGTTTCTTTTTGCTTCTTTAGAATCGATTTTACAACTTCATACATATCTACATTGCCTTCGAGATGATTGGCTTCATAGAAATTTCCTTCTTCATCGCGTTGGGTACTTCTCAAGTGAATAAAATTCATTTTATCACCGTGACGATCTATAATTCCTGACAAATCATTTTCGGCAATTACTCCGTACGAACCTGTACACATACAAAATCCGTTGGATGGAGAATCAATTGCATTTAACAATTGTATCAAATCAGCTTCGGTACTTACCACTCTTGGCAACCCTAAAATTGGATAAGGAGGATCGTCTGGGTGAATAGCCATCAAAACGCCTACACTTTCTGCAACTGGAATAATTTCTCGCAAGAAATAGTATAAATTTTCTTTTAATTTATTGGCATCAATTCCGTCGTATCCTTGAAGGACTTTTAGGAAATCTTCAACAGTATATGATTCTTCTGCGCCCGGTAAACCTGCAATAATGTTTTGTTGCAATTTAATTTTTTCGGCATCAGTCAACTTTTCAAAAGTGGCTTTTGCTTTTGCTTTTGCTTTTTGAGCATCAGTATAAGTGTTTTCAGCTCCAGGTCTTTTTAGAATAAATAATTCAAAAGCAGCAAATTCATTAACATCAAAACGCAAAGCTTTAGAACCATCGGGCATTTCATAAGACAAATCGGTTCTGGACCAATCTAAAACGGGCATAAAATTGTAACAAACTATATTGATTCCGCAAGTTGCTAAGTTTTTGATGCTTTGCTTGTAGTTTTCAATATATGTCAAATAATCTCCTGTTTGCTTTTTGATATCCTCGTGCACTGGAATACTTTCGACAACAGAAAGTGTCAATCCTACCGCTTCCACTTCATTTTTTCGTTTCATTATCTCGTCCACTTCCCAAACCTGACCATTTTTAATATGGTGTAAAGCAGTCACAATTCCGGTAGCTCCGGCTTGTTTAGCGTCAGATAATTTTACTGGGTCATTTGGCCCGTACCATCTCCAAGTTTGTTCCATAACTTTATGTTTAATATTTTAAGTACTATTTTTTAAACTCCGCTAAACGCACTAAAACCGCCATCGATAGGAATAACGACACCTGTTACAAAAGAGGATGCTTCATCGCACAAATAAAGCGTGGTGCTGATTAAATCTTCGGGTTCTCCAAATCTTCCCATAGGGGTTTGCCCAATGATGGTATTTCCTCTTGCTGTCAATTCACCGTTTTCGGTGGTCAATAAAGTACGGTTTTGATCAGTCAAGAAAAATCCAGGAGCCAAAGCGTTGACACGAATCCCTACTTTAGAAAAATGTACTGCAAGCCATTGCGTAAAATTGGATACCGCAGCTTTTGCGCCACTGTATGCCGGTATTTTTGTCAAAGGTGTAAAGGCATTCATCGAAGAAATATTCAAAATACTGCAGCCTTTTTTACCTATCATATCTTTTGCGAAAACTTGCGTTGGCAATAAAGTTCCAATAAAGTTTAAATTGAAAACGAACTTTATTCCTTCGGCATCCAAATCAAAAAAAGTTTTGAATCCTTCAGTTGTATTTTCTAAGTCTTCCTCCAACAGAAATGGATTTGATGTGGTTCCCAAGGGATGGTTTCCTCCTGCGCCATTAATCAAAATATCGCAGCTGCCCAATTTTTCATTGACTTCTACTTTGGCAGCTTCCAATGATTCTTTTTCCAAAACATTGGCGGCTACACCAATCGCTTTTCCTCCGGCTGAATTAATTTCGTTAGCAACTGCATCTGCGGCTTCTTTTTTTAAGTCCAAAAGGGCTATTTGGTAACCTTGCTTCGCCAAAGCTTTTGCCAATGTACCACACAAAACTCCTCCTGCTCCTGTTATAACAACTGTTTTCATTTATTTTTTTATGGATTGAATCAAACTCAAAACGGTTTTTGTTTCAGATTCAATAGTGGCGTAATCTTTATCCGCCATCAATTGCTTGCTAATTAATTTGCTTCCCATTCCTACTGCAGAAACTCCGGCTTTGAACCAACCACCAATATTTTCAGCAGTAGTATCCACACCACCTGTTGGCATAAATCGTAGATTTGGAAAAATATCTTTAATTCCGCTCAAGAAATCTGGCCCTAACATATTACCTGGAAACAATTTGATGAATTTTACTCCTGCATTTTCAGCAGCAATAATTTCAGTTGGAGTCATACAACCTGGGCTGTACAAAATATCTTTTGGAATTAAAAAAGCGGCAACTTCAGGAACAAAACCTGGACTGATAAAAAAATCAGCTCCCACTTTTAAATAATCCTCTGCTTGTTGCAGGTTTTTGATGGTTCCAATTCCTAATAATAAATCAGGCATTTCAGCATTTCGAACTTCTACCATTTTGGTAAAGTTGCTCAAAGCAGTTTCTCCACGACTTGTGTATTCTATTGCTTTAATTCCAGCTTTGTATAAGGCTTTTAAGACTTCTATGGTTACATTTTCATCTGCATTGAAGTACAAAGGAAGCATCCCTTGAGCAACAATTGCGTCAGTTACTTTTTGAATATTACTCATTTTTTTAGATTTTTTTCCTCCCCCCAGCCCCCTCCGAAGGAGGGGAAGCCGAAACCAGCTTGGTGGAGTTTTGGTTTATTTTATTTTTATTTTTTGTTGGATAGATTTGACAACTTTTAGAAAGTTGTCAAATCTGATAGTTATGGACTGCGCTCGCGTGAGGGATGGCAGTGGAGCTCTTTTTTATTTTGAATTGCCACGGGTTTAAACCCGTGGC
>JAYVIK010000042.1:0-2274 GCA_043770265.1 Flavobacterium sp.
ATACTATTATAATCTATTTATTCTGAATCTATTCATAATTAATATTTTATTATAGCAGTTTATGTTCTTATCTTAGATAAAGAAATTCCGCAACATTATCCTTCTTTTTTATTCAATTTTATCTGATTGTACTTTAAGAAGTACACTTTTTTAATCTGAGATTAAACAATTCCAAAATCCCATAAAACACTTCCGTAAAAAATATTTTTCCATATTAACAAACTTACACCTTGTAGTTTCAATAGCTTAAACTAATTCAAGCTTTAATATTACTAATCGAAGAAAAGTGCTTTGTTAATAATTTAATAACATTAAATAAAACACTGATATGTACCAATTTAAGCGATTAGTACTTTAATTTAATCTTGCCTTAATATATTGTTGATGTGCAGACAACATTGCCATATTAGTTTTGACCTCACATTTTCATCATATTAATACCTGCAAATTATGAATCAAAAACATTACTTATTTACTGTATTCCTATTTTTGATACTGCTTGTGTCAAATATAAGTTTTGCACAAGAAAGAAAAATTACCGGAAAGGTAATTGAGACTAGTAATACAGCACTTCCTGGTGTTTCTGTGTTGCTAAAAGGCACTAAGCTGGGTACTGTTACTAGCGACAATGGGACTTTCACTATTTTAGTTCCAAACGATAAGTCAATCTTGGTGGTTAGCTACATTGGCTTTACTTCAAAGGAGATTTTGGTGGGCAATCAAACCGAGTTTAACATCACTTTAGAAGAAGATAACAAAATGCTCAATGAAGTATTAGTGACTGCTTTAGGGATTAAACGCGAAGAAAAATCGCTTGGTTTTTCTGCAACTACAATAAGTTCGAATGCAGTTATTGATGCAAAATCTAATAACTGGGTAAATACGCTCTCGGGGAAAGTTGCTGGCCTGAATATTCAAGGTGTTGGTGGAGGGCCGATGGGTTCGTCAAGAATCACACTTCGTGGTGAATCTTCACTTAATCTCGAAAACAACCAAGCTTTAATAGTAGTGGACGGTGTGCCAATTAGTAGTAAAATTACAGGTACAGGATATAATTCGCACCTTTCGGCAGATAGTCCTGTTGATTATGGCTCAACCGTTTCAGACTTAAATCCTGACGATATTGAGAGTGTCACGGTGCTAAAAGGACCAGGAGCAACTGCCCTTTATGGTAGTCGTGCTGTGGGCGGTGCCTTAGTTATAACAACAAAAACGGGAGTAAGAAAAGACCTTGGCATTGGAGTTACATTCAATACGAATTTTAATATTGAGCAAATAAACCGATGGCCAGACTATCAGATGGAATACGGTGAAGGACGCACGGATTTATACTATTCTTATCTAAATGGTGCCGATGGAATCAATACCAGCACAACGGCAGCAGCTGGTCGTGCTTGGGGACCAAAGTTTAATGGACAAAGCTACTTCCAGTATAATCCTGCAGCAGCTGATGGAAAAGCAACAGAGCGTACACCTTGGGTTCCCTACGAAAACTATATTTCAGGGTATTTTCAAACAGGCAAAACTTTCTCAAACAGTCTTTCGCTTGAAGGCGGAACAGACAAAGGCTCGGCAAGGTTTTCGTTTACTCACCTCAAAAACGAATGGATTGTACCTAATACTGGTTTCGAGCGTATAAACGCTGCCTTATCGGTTAATCAACAATTGTCCTCAAAATTAAAAATTACAGGAAAAGCAAATTATACGAACAAAATGAGCGACAATTTGCCTGCTGCAGGGTACAATAATCAATCGTTAATGTATTTTGTCATTATTGGACCAGCACCAAACGTCAATCCTGAGTGGTACAAGCCTTATTGGCAACCCGGTTTGGAAGGTGTTCAACAAAGAAACCCATTCAATCCTGGCCCGGACAATCCATTTTTGGATATGTATGAAATGTTGAATAAAATGAATAAACATGGCCTTATCGGTAATGTTTCTGCCAATTATCAAATTACTGATAAACTAGATTTGATGCTCCGAACTGGCGTTGATATGTCGTTTGAATATCGTTCGCAACAACGTCCTTTCAGCATGACAAAATATCCAAGAGGAATGTTTAGAGAGCAAAATGTATTTAGTTACGAATCAAATACCGATGTTTTACTAAACTATAAAGAGAATTTTGGTGATAAAATTAGCCTTAGAGCTTCTATTGGAGGCAATGCAATGAAACAAACCTACGATTTTGCGGGCTTATATGCGGACCAATTGGCTCAGCCGGGTATCTATCAAATTTCCAATAGTCTAGACCAAGCGGTAGCCGACCCA
>JAYVIK010000043.1:0-2265 GCA_043770265.1 Flavobacterium sp.
TGACGAATTGGTTTTAAAAGGTCAAAATAAAACCACGCCACACGTACAATTAGCAATCGAAGATTCGTACAAAAGATTACTAAATCCTGCGATTTCAAATGAAGCTTTGCAAGAAGCCAAAGCCAAGGCTGATGCCAATTCGATTCAGGTTTTTGCAAACAATTTAGGTCAGTTATTGCTCGCACCGCCTTTGGGCGAAAAACGAATTTTAGCGATCGATCCAGGATTTCGTTCGGGTTGCAAAGTGGTTTGTCTCGATGAAAAAGGCGATTTGCTCTACAACGAAAATATCTATCCTCACGCACCACAGAATGAAACCGCAATGGCGATGAAAAAAATCCGTTCGATGGTCAACGCTTATCAAATTGATGCTATTTCCATCGGAAACGGAACAGCTTCAAGAGAAACTGAGTTTTTCATCAAAAAAATCGCTTTTGACAAACCGGTTCAGGTTTTCATTGTTTCGGAGGCTGGAGCATCGGTATATTCAGCCAGTAAAATTGCCAGAGAGGAATTTCCAAATTTTGATGTGACCGTTCGTGGTTCAGTTTCTATCGGAAGACGACTTTCTGATCCTTTGGCGGAATTGGTTAAAATCGACCCGAAAGCAATAGGAGTGGGGCAGTACCAACACGATGTAGATCAAACCAAACTTAAGGAAGAACTGGATAATACCGTAATTCGTTGCGTGAATTCGGTTGGGATAAACATCAACACGGCGAGCAAACATTTGTTGAGCTACGTGAGTGGAATAGGAGAGAAGCTAGCCGAAAATATCGTGCAATATCGCTCGGAAAACGGCCCATTTGAAGACAGAAAACAATTGAAAAAAGTTCCAAGATTAGGCGAAAAGGCCTATCAACAAGGTGTGGCTTTTATTAGAATTAAAGATGGAAAAAATCCATTGGATAATTCTGCTGTGCATCCCGAAGCATATCCTATTGTTGAAAAAATGGCAAAAGATTTAAAATTGTCTGTGAATGATTTGATTGCCAATAAAGAAAAAACAGCTCTGATTAAAGCAGAAAATTATATCACACCTGAAATAGGTTTGTTAACCCTAAAAGACATCATCAAAGAGCTCGAAAAACCAGGATTAGACCCCAGAAAATCAGCTAAAGTTTTCGAATTTGACCCGAATGTAAAAATCATTAAAGACCTGAAAACCGGAATGATTTTACCGGGAATTGTGAACAATATTACCAATTTTGGATGCTTTGTTGATATTGGTTTGAAAGAAAGCGGCTTGGTGCACATTTCCCAACTTAAAGCGGGTTTTGTAAGTGATGTCAACGAAGTAGTTAAATTGCACCAGCATGTTGAGGTAAAAGTCGTTGAAGTGGACGAAGATAGAAAGAGAATTCAGTTGACGATGGTTTTGTAACAAGGAATCAAAAAAATTGATTAAATTTGAACATTAAATCAATTGATTATGGAAAATTGGCAAAAACACATCAGTATAAATCCAGAAATTAGAAGCGGAAAACCGTGTGTTTCAGGCACAAGAATTACGGTTTCGGACGTGTTGTATTATTTAGCATCTGGAATGACAATTGAGGAAATTATTGAAGATTTTCCTTCTTTAAATAAAGAAGGAATAATTGCAACACTTTCATTTGCAGCGTATCGTGATAGTATTACTAAAATTGCGTTTGCATCGTGAAATTATTATTAGATGAAAATTTATCTTGGCGAATGATAAAAAAAATTAAGCCATTTTTTGAAGAAGTTGTTCACGCTTCAGAATTAAAAATCATTCAACCAGCCGATGACATTTCTATTTGGAATTATGCTAATAAAAATGGATTTACAATCATAAGTAAAGATGATGATTTTGAAAAAATTGTTCTTTTAAAAAAAGCGCCACCCAAGTTAATTTATCTTAAAACCTATAATCTTAACACCAAAAAATTAGTTGATTTAATTTTAGAAAATAAAGACAAAATAATCAGTTTTATTGATTCTGATGAAAATGATATTTTCGAAATTTACTCTAATTAGATTTATTATCAATGATTTATGAATAAAGAAATTACCATAAACGACTTTTCGCAGTATCTTTTTTGGGATGTGGATTTGAATGGATTTGATTTTGAAAAGCATAAATCGCATCTCATTCAAAAAGTTTTAGAATATGGATTTATAAAAGATTGGAGATTATTAAAACAACTTTATGGATTGGAAACAATCAAAGAAGTTTCTTTAAATTTAAGAAGTTTAGACGCAGTAACGCTTTCTTACCTTTCTACTATTTTTAAAATCGAC
>JAYVIK010000044.1:0-2256 GCA_043770265.1 Flavobacterium sp.
CCACTACAAAGGAAATTAAAACCCTGATCGATGGTGCTTATTTTGGAAATGGTGTAGTGATTTCGAAAGATGAAACCTTCTTATTGATGGTTGAAACGATCAAATATCGCATATTAAAATATTGGCTTAAAGGCGAAAAAGCAGGTAAAACAGAAATTTTTATAGACAATTTACACGGATTTCCCAATGGTATTTCTATTCGGGAAGATGGCAGTTTCTGGCTTGGTTTCACCACCAAACGCAATGATGCACTCGACAAAATTCACCCAAAAGTGGGTATGAAAAAATTGGTTTACGGTTTGCCAAAATGGCTACAACCTAAGGAAGACAAGTTCGGAATGGTTATGCATATTTCTGAAAACGGAAAAATATTGAATACCTATTTTGACACAACAGGAATCACCATGCCCGAAGCGGGTTCTGTGAAAGAGCAAAACGGATTTTTGTATATGGGTGGCGATAATTTGCCCTATATTGGAAAGTATAAATTAAAACCTTAATTAAAAATAGAATGAATTTAATATCCAACAATGCAATAAAGATATTTTTAGGACAATTGATTTTAATAATCCTATTTCATCTTTGCATTATTATTAAAATTATTCCTTATGATATAACTTGGGGAGGAAGGCTTACAAACGATACTGAAATGTACGTTTTTGAAGCTATTTCAATTCTAGTCAATGTGTTTTTATTTTGGGTTTTGTTAATGAAGGGCGACCTCGTTAAATACAAATTTTCAAACAAAGTAGTAAATGGAATATTGTGGATTTTCTTTGCCATTTTTATTTTGAATACAATTGGGAACATTTTTGCAAAAACGTATTTTGAGAAATTTTTCGCAATATTAACAGGTCTATCTGCAATATTAACTTGGAATATTATAAAAGAGAAAAAAACAACGAAATGAAAAAAAACCTGCTCAACGAGGTTTTCACTGAAATAAAAGTATTGTTCTATTACGGGACGCTGTGCAATTCCGATAGCTATCGGAACCTCCGACGCACGCAATAATTCAATGAATGATTAAATGATGAAATGAAAATTAAAGGTTTAATTTTCCCATAATTTTACAATGGGTCTTATTTATCTAATAAAATTAAAGAGTGTGTGGGTCTATAACTTGAATGCCTTTTATGTTTTTAAAGTCGGTAACATTTCGAGAAACCACAACCAAATCATAAACAAGAGCAGTTGCTGCTATTATGGCATCAGGGAGTTTGGTTTTATGATTTTTACGAATCTCGATGCAGGTGTCCACCACATTATTTTATAAATCCAGTACAGTAGCATCTTCCATAAATTGGGTAAGAAGTTGATAATGTTGATCTGGAGTATTAAAGCCAAGTACTTCTATTTTAGTAACAACAGATACATTAGGAATTGCATCGATAATGGTGTTCATAAAATTCATACCCAAAAGCGGCATTTTTTGACCAAGATAATCAATAACTACATTGGTGTCAATTAAATATTGCGGTTGTTCCATTCGTTTCGGCTTTGAGTGACGTGATCTTGCAATTCGTCTGCAATATCCGAAGGCAATTTTCCTGCATATTTTTCAGAAAGTTTTTGTTTTGGCAAAACATTTTTGTTCAAGACTTTTAGAATATTCAGATCTTCTAAATCTTCTAAAAGCCTATACGCCTTATTGTTGTTTATTTGTACTAATACTGTTTTCATCTTAGTTTTTAGCGTTAGCCTTATTGATTACTATTGTCATAACCATTTAGTTTAAACAAATATACAAAGTTTTTTAGTCCTTTATTTTTAATTTTTCTTAGAAAAGCATTAAAAACCTACCAACGGTTGCAAAAACATTCAAAATCCAATCTTTCCAGTTTAGTTCTTCTCTGAAAAAGTAGTGTACAAGCGCTAAAACGACTAGTTCAAAATAACAACCCCGCACGACAAAGTCTTAACACTTCCCTTTGTTGATGTATTGCTTCCATTCAACTGATGGCTTACATTTTGAACAAATTCAACAACTTTTTGAGAATTAGGAAAGAATAGGTTAATTTTATAAACGATTTATTCACCTAAAGATCCTCACCATTGTATAAAAATATCTTTTCTTTTTTCCTCTTTTTCTGTGGAATTACTCTCGTTTCTAGTCAAGTAAAGAAAGATACTATATCACTTTCAGAAGTAATTCTTGAGGCTTCCCCAATCAAAAATGCGCTTCAAAACGCAGCTTCGGCTGTGTCCGTAATCAGTTCTACAGACATCAATAAAACGGATGGAATTATTCTTACT
>JAYVIK010000045.1:0-17712 GCA_043770265.1 Flavobacterium sp.
ACCCAATAGCCCATTTTTTCGGTCAAATCGTTCCACACATCGGTGTAACGCATCACGGTTTTTTTACAGGCTTCGTTGTATTCTTCTACGGAAATGGTTTTTCCTATATCTTCTTTGGTAATTCCTAATGCCGCTTCGGTGCCTAATTCTACAGGCAAACCGTGCGTATCCCAACCTGCTTTACGCTTTACTTGGAATCCTTTTTGGGTTTTATAACGGCAAAAAATATCTTTGATCGCACGCGCCATCACGTGGTGAATTCCCGGTAGTCCATTTGCAGAAGGTGGTCCTTCAAAAAATACGAATGGTGGGTTGCCTTCGCGAGTGGTTACACTCTTCTCGAATATGTTTTCTTTTTTCCAAAAATCAAGTACTTCCGACGCCACTGTAGGCAAGTTAAGTCCTTTGTATTCAGTAAATTTTATGCTCATTTTATCCTTTTCTTAAATCGTGGTGCGAAAGTAATAAATAGTTATGAATTATGAGTTATGAGTTATGAGTTTTTGTTTGCCGCGAAAGCAGGAATATTTCAGCAGATTCTAATTTTAAACTAGATTTTTTCGACACAAATTTCACAAATTTACACAGATTAATTTTGTGAAAATTAGTAAAATCTGTTTCAAAATTTAATTACAATCCATTATCGGCAATCTACCAAAATCTTTGTGCTTTTGTGTCTTTTCTTAGTCAGTTCTCTTTCGCTCGGGTGTGGCAATTCGTCTCAAGAAAAAACTTCCTTCAAAACGTCCAAAGATTTTGGTTTTCGGAAACCATCGAGATGGAAAGTGTAGTAATCAATCAGGATTTTTAAAACGATTTGCCTTTCGATGACGTGGAAAATTTTCTGGTCATTATCAAATTTTAGATTGATGAGTTTTTTGAAGAGATTCGTTTCGTGTTCTGTGAGTGAACCAATGCAGTGAAATGGTGTAAAAATACCTTCGTTGGTGTCGAAAAAAGGAAACTCTATTTCGGAAATATCGGGGTAAAAACCAAGATATTTGCTAATTTCGAGCATTAAAATCAAATGAAAATTAGCGGTTTCATCGTGATTGTCCAGCCAGAACAAAGCGGTTTCCAAAAAGGCAAAAAGATGTTCGTTTTTTTCTTCTTCGTGAATGGAATGATGGAGGATTTCGGAAATAAACATCACAATTGTACTTTTGAAAATATCTGAATGAATGGTTTGAAATGGCGTTGCAATTTTGATTTCTTTAAAATTCTCTAGGGCCCCCTTGTTTTTATGAACCGCTTCGATTTCGAGAATGGTCAACGGTTGGAAATAAGCAATTTTTTGGTTTGATTTTCGGGAAGAGAAAGCATCACGAACAAAATAAGTTTTCAAACCGTGCGATTCTGTAAAACATTTTACAATCAAACTTTTATCTTGGTATTTGAGGGAAGAAATTACGATGGCTTTAGTCTTGATTTGCATGTATGCTTTTTTACGTTTTTTTGAACTTTACTTTTGTTTTCAAATTCAAAAAATACTGTTCGAAATATTTATAAGACAAATGGGCTATAATAATTGTAAAAACAAAAACTAAAAGATTAAAAATAATTATTGACGACAAGTTTGAAATTTTTAATTGAATGCTAAATTTCAAAAATATAAACCCTACAACTTGCATCATTATTGCGTGAAACATATAAACTCCATAGGATATTTTCCCTAAATACTTAAGCATTCTGTTTTCTAATACTTTTATAGGTTTTTCTACTAAAACACAAATTAGAAACCCAAACAAAAACATACTAAAAAGGTGATAAAACACATTTGATAAATTGTTTTTGAATATTGATGTTGTAAGGTAAATTACAAAAATTACAATAAAGAAAAGTCTAAATTTTTGAAATTTAATTTTGTTGTTTAGCAACAAAATAGAACATACTCCACTAAATGAAAAATAAAAAAACAACATCTGATAGTTTTTTAAAAAATTCATCCATTCTGAAAAAAATAGTATAAAATATACCGACGTGAAGATTAATAAAAACCGAACAATATATTTAAATGGCAAAATAAAAATTAAAGGAGCAATTAGTAAGTAAAACTGTTCTTCAATACCTATTGACCATAACGCTTCTATTATTCCGCCAGGTTTACAGGCTGCGAAAATATTTGGAAAAAAGGTATATGATAAGAAAACACCTTGAATTACATCATAATTATTTTGATAACTAAAACCGAAATAAGGTAATAGAAATCTATAATATAGAAATCCGAAACTTAAAACCAAATAGTATAATGGAAAAATTCTTAATATTCTTCTAAGAAAAAACTGCTTTAAATGGATTGTATCAGTAACTAATTTCTCGATATATAATTGTCTAATAATCAAAAAACCGCTCAATGAAAAAAACATATAAACCGCTTCTTCTCCTTTATTAAAAATAGATGAATTATTAAAAAAAGGTAAGCCTCGATTTTGACAAAATTGAGGGATATGGTAAATTACAACTAAAGAAGCTAAAACAAATCTTAAAACAGTTATATTGGGGAGTCTTTTCATATTTCATTTTAGCTAATCTTTTTGGAAAGCTGATTAGACGGGAATTTACCTTACAATCATTACTTTTTTGACCGTAGTTTCAATGCCGTCTTGAGCTGAAATAAAAATCATATATACGCCTGATGCTACTTTATATTTCCCAAAAGCGGTGGTGTCCCACTCAATTGTTCCTCCTTCAGATGTGGTTTCGTAAACCAAATTTCCTTCGATATCTGTAATTTTTACTGTCGCTTTATTTAATAATCCTGTAATTTTTACAGTTCCTTCGTATTCAGGACGTACAGGATTTGGATAAACAAAGACGTTTTTTAAATCTTCAATGCCTGCTGTAGCTATTCCCTTAAAGGAAACAAGTCCTTTGGCAGTAGCTATAAAAACTTCTCCTGTTTTAGTGTTGATGTCAATGTCATTGATCTCATCGCTGGGCAAAGGTGAGTTTTTGGTTGTAAAATGATATTTTGTTTCCTGCCCATTTGGCGATACTAAAAACACCCCTGAATCTACTGTTCCAATCCATTTGTTATTGGCTCCATCTACTACAATATCCATAATAAATTGCTCGTACAATAATTCTTGTGCAAGACCATCTTCAAGTATAATTATTGGTTTTGTAGTTAATTGACTGTCCGTTTGAAAACTATTTATATTAGATAACACCCTTAATCCTTTTGTTGTTCCAATCCAGAGTTGATTATTGTTGTCCAGTGCTGCAACCCTTACATCGGTAGTTGGAAGATTTCCAGTATCAGTTCCAAAAGTAATTTTTTTGGAAATGTTGTTTTTTTCGTTAAACCCTACAAGACCGTCTGTATCTGTTGCTATCCACTTTGTACCGTTTTTATCGATTGAAAGTCTGGCAAAATTAGTTTTGGTACTGACTGCTAAAATTTTATCCAATGAGTAACTTTGCCATTGTCCACTAATGCTCAATGTTTTTAAACCATTTTTCACTTTACTATTTAAAACCCAAAGATTTCCAGAGTTATCAAAGGCGGTTCCATTTATTCTAACATCAATATAACTGGGATCGGGAGGGCTCAGCGCTAATGATTCTAAAGCACTATTGGATTGATTGTACAAAATTTTAGGAATATCATCTACAATTTTAAGCAATCCTGAGAAAAAGGAACTGGCATACACTTCGTTTTCTTTATTGGGATTCACGATAACTCTAACCATTGATTTGGATCCAAATACTTTTTCATACGGAATGTTTAACCATCCTGTTTCGCTGTATTTGCTTATTCCATAACTATCTAATGCATACGGATTATAGAAAATATTATAATCCCCGTAAACAGCCCAAAGTAAAGTATTAGTTACTTGAAGAGCAAAAATATTGTTTCGAGACGGACCACTTGGGGTACTGTTTTCAAAAGTTGATGATGCTGAAACTGTCGTAGTAAATATTCCGTTTTCTTTGGTTCCAATATATACTACATCTCCAATACTTGTAGCACAAGTAAAAGTTGAAACATCTCCTTGAATTTGACTGCTGTTTATTTGGCGAACAAGAGCCATTTGCTTGTTATAAACATAAACGCTACTCGTAGTGGTAATAATTAAATAATTTTCAGCCATTCTCATATCCACAGCGGCTTGAGGAAGTTGTTGAAATCCAGTAAATGTATTTGAAACCGAACTGTATTTGTGAATGTATCCTGAAGTATTGATAGCCACAAGTTCGGCATCAAAAGTTTCTATACTCGACCAACTTCCAGTCGCAATTTGCGTCCAAAGGTTAAAATCCACTAAAAATTTATTGTTAATATCTGCTCTTCTTATCCCGTTATCAGTAGCAGCATAAATAAAATCATTGAAAACAGTAGTTTGCAAAACAATAGTTTCTGTTCCATTATTACCAATAAAATAGGTATCGCCAAACTGCATTGTTGCCAAATTGAATTGTACAATTCCAAAATTACAGGAAACATATACAATCCCCTTGTATTCCATAAAATGATTGATTTTTTTTAAGTTTGAAGGAAGTTGTTTGTTGATAATATCTACAATGTTTAGCATACTTCCATCTGCCTCGTTGATTACTATTATCAGCCCATTTTCATAACCAACCATGGTTTTATTGGATGTAGCACTATAATATAATGACGTAATTGTTTGACCAGAGAGGCCGTCTATGGTGTTGGTGGTTTTTATTTGATTTGTGCTGGTGTTTTTTGAAAACAATGCGTTTTCAGAGGCAGCGTAAATTGCCGTTGTCGATTGAGACAAATCTCTAATGTCATTATAAGAAAAATAACCTTGCCATAACCTCGAGTTTTGGGCGAAACCTATTTGCACACAAAGCAGAAACACAAAATATAGAAACCTTCTTTTTATCATTTGAATAGCTATTTCGTTCACAAATATAATACAAACGAAAGGAATAGGATTTTGTTACATAAAAAAAAGACCTTCTTTCGTTCTAAATTTTCAGATTGAAAGAAGGCCTTTTATTTTTTATAAAAAAGTCTAAACGACTCCTTGAGCTAGCATAGCATCGGCAACTTTTACGAATCCGGCAATATTTGCTCCTTTTACGTAGTCAACATAACCTGTTGAATCCGTACCATATTTCACACAAGAGGCGTGAATTGCCAACATAATACCTTTTAATTTTTCGTCAACTTCTTCGGCTGACCAGCTTAGTCTTAAAGAATTTTGGGACATTTCGAGTCCTGAAGTGGCAACTCCTCCAGCATTTGATGCTTTTCCTGGTGCGAATAATAGTTTGGCTTTTTGGAAAACGTGCATTGCTTCGGGCGTTGTCGGCATATTGGCTCCCTCTGAAACACAAATACATCCATTGGCGACAAGCATTTTGGCTTCCTCTTCGTTTAATTCATTTTGCGTGGCACAAGGCAAAGCAATATCACATTTCACTTCCCAAGGACGTTTTCCAGCAAGGTATTTAGCATTGGGATATTGGTTCAAATAATCACTAATTCTTCCTCTTAACACGTTTTTTATTTCCATGATGTAGGCTAATTTAGTTGCATCAATTCCATCGGCATCATAAATATACCCTGCAGAATCAGACATTGTAACAACTTTACCTCCTAATTGGGTTGCTTTTTCTACCGCATATTGAGCAACGTTCCCAGAACCTGAAACAACAACTGTTTTACCAGAAAAACTTTCTCCTTTTGTAGTCAACATACTATTGGCAAAATACACATTTCCGTATCCAGTTGCTTCAGGTCGGACTAAAGAACCCCCGAATGAGATTCCTTTTCCAGTTAAAACTCCAGTAAATTCATTTCGGAGTCTTTTGTATTGACCAAACATATATCCTACTTCTCTTCCTCCCACACCAATATCTCCAGCGGGAACATCAGTATTGGAACCAATGTGCTTAGACAATTCCGTCATAAAAGCTTGGCAAAAACGCATCACTTCATTATCTGATTTTCCTTTTGGGTCAAAATCGGCTCCCCCTTTTCCACCGCCCATTGGCAATGTGGTTAAACTGTTTTTAAAAGTTTGTTCGAAAGCAAGAAATTTTAAAATACTAAGATTTACTGAAGGGTGAAAACGAATTCCTCCTTTATAGGGTCCAATGGCTGAGTTCATCTGGATTCTATATCCTCTATTTACTTGTGTTTCCCCTTTGTCATCAATCCAAACCACTCTAAAAATAATAATTCGATCAGACTCGACCATTCTTTCCAAAAGCATTTTGTTTTGGTATTTTTTATTTTCTTCAATAAATGGAATAACCGTTTCAGCAACTTCCATTACAGCCTGTAAAAATTCTGGCTCATTTGGGTTCTTTTTCGCAACCGATTCAATGAATGTAGCAATACTTTGTGACATATTTTTTAAATTAATAACGTTTTAAGAAAACGTTTTCGTTAGCAATTACAAATATACATTTTATGCGACTATTCTCGTCTTAATTTGGGATTTCTTAACACCTAGAAATTCTTTTTATTGATGCTCAAAAGATTTTATTTAAAAACAAAACTATTGCTATAAAAATAGAAAAAACCGTACATTTAGTTTATGTAATATTTATATTGGTTAACATATTATTATATTACTATGATACATCAGGGAATTTGCTTTTAAAAATTTTTTTCCTTTTATAAAAGCGAATGCCCTTTTGTTTGGTTCAACTTTGGTTACATTTATTCTTTACAATAATTGACAGAAAAATAATAGTTAATCTAATTGCAATATTGTAGCATTTTCTAAGGCAAAAAAATTTCTTAAATAAACTTTCTTAAACTCATCAAGATTCCAATATGAAGTCCTTCGTGAAAATTATTGAAAACCATGGCATCTTCTACATTTCTTAAAACAAAACCTGTTGAAGTGGGATATTCTTGATAGTTTTTGAAAATTCCATTATCATAATCTTCCTCAGTTTGGTTGATAGTCATAGACAATAGAGACTTGATTTCCTCAATATCTGACTGGGTTGCATCAAGTTCCGGCTTGGTTCCTTTAATATATTTCTCCACCAATTCGTCCGAAACTAGCATAGGTAGCCCCGAAAATTTATAGACCAGCAATTGCTGCGTAACTACAATATGTGCAATATTCCAAATAAGATTATTTTTAAAACCTTCGGGAATTTTGTTAAGTTGTTCTAAAGAGTAGTTCTCCAAAAATTGAGATACTATTTTTCTGCTCGTTCTGGTGATTTCGAATGTTCGTTGCATTTTTTTAAATTTTCGATAAAAATACTCATTTTCCGTCGTAAATGAATTTTCTTTGCACAAAGAAATTGCACTTACTATTATGAACAAAATATATTATCTCGCTTCATGCGATACGTGCCGAAAAATCATCAAATCCTTGCCACAAAACCATAATTTAAAGTTCCACGACATCAAACAAGACCCAATTACGCTGGAAGAATTAGAAGAAATGCACCAACTTTCTGGAAGTTATGAAGCTCTTTTTAGCAAAAAAGCACAACTTTACAAATCAATGGATTTGAAAAATAAATCCTTGACCGAAGATGATTTCAAAAAATACATTCTTGAACATTACACCTTTTTGAGTCGTCCCGTTTTTATTATTGACGGCAAAATATACATTGGCAACAGCCAACAAAATATGCTTCAGGTAATGAAAGCATTGAGTTAAACGGAATATTAATTATATTTGTGTCTTAAATTCGAAAAATTATGAGCTTACAATTTATACAAAACGAAAAAGGAAAACCCACAGGAGTTTTCATTCCAATAAATGAATGGAAGCAAATGAAAGCAGAATACAAAAACCTAGAAAACTGGGAAGAACCTGATTTGACAAAAGAACAAATTCTGGCCAATATAAAACAAGGCGTTGAAGAAGTAAAACTTGTTATTGCTGGAAAATTGAAAGGAAGACCACTTCAAGAACTTTTAGATGAGTTATAAAATTGTAACCATCCCAACATTTGATAAAGAACTGAAAATCTTATCAAAAAAACATCGTTCTATAAAAATAGATTTAGCACATTTAGGAAAAAATCTTTTAGAAAACCCAAAAATGGGGGATGAAATCATTCAGAATTGCTTCAAAATCAGAATGGCAATTACTTCTAAGGGGAAAGGAAAAAGTGGTGGAGCAAGAATCATTACTTTTGTTTACATCCAAGATGAAACGGTTTATTTACTTTCCATTTACGACAAATCCGATAAAGAAAATATTTCCGACAAAGAACTTCGTGATTTAATACAAAGTTTAAGCTTAGAATAAAAAAGCACTGTAAGTTTCAAAATGTCTAAAAGAACCCTTGCCCTCATTGCCGCCACAATCGTTTCCATCATATATGGCGTGACATTCACGATTGCCAAAGACGTGATGCCAAAATATGTCGATGCCTACGGATTTATCATAATGCGAGTGGGCGGAGCAACCCTATTGTTTTGGATATCTTGGCTTTTTAGTAGAAATTCAGCAGCAATTCGGGAAGAAAAAATTGATCGCGCTGATTTCCCCCGAATAATTTGGGCTGCCTTTTTTGGCGTGGCTTTAAATATGCTTTCTTTCTTCAAAGGTTTGAGTTTGACTTCGCCGATTTCAGCATCGGTTCTTATGGTTTCGACACCCATAATTGTTCTTATTCTTTCGGCAATAATCCTCAAAGAACGAATGCAAAAACGAATGATTTTTGGGATTATTTTAGGTTTAATTGGCACCGCATTTCTTATTCTTTACGGGAAATCTTCGGGAAATGCAAGTAATCCGACATTGGGCAATTTTCTTGTTTTCGTCAACGCTACTTCCTACGGATTGTACTTGGTCATCGTCAAAAAATTGATGCAAAAATACAACCCTTTCAACTTTGCCAAATGGATTTATTTGATTGGTTTTATAATGGTTTTGCCTTTTGGCTGGAGCCAATTCCAAACCGCTGATTGGACTTCGATGCCAATGGATATTTATTGGAAAATAGGTTTTGTGGTGGTTTTTTCGACCTTCGGAACTTATATGCTGAATTTGCTTTCGATGCGAGAATTAAAACCAACAACTGTCGCTGTTTTTGTCTATTTGCAACCGTTTTTTGCCACTGTTTTTGCTATTAGTTTAGGAAAAGACGAACTAACTTTGGTTAAAATAATTTCGGCGATTATGATATTTACAGGCGTATATTTGGTAACACAGAAGAAGTAGGCAGTGTTCAGTGTTTTAGTGTTCAGTTACTAAACTGCTAACTGAACACTTAAATTTTGAACTCTGAACACTGCTAACTGACTCCTGAACACTTTTTGCTTATCTTTGAACTCTTTTAGAAAATAATATGATACAATCAATGACTGGATTTGGTAAAGCAAGTTTGCAATTACCAACCAAAAAAATTACAGTAGAAGTAAAATCCCTAAACAGCAAAGGTTTAGATTTAAGCGTGCGAATGCCTTCGTCTTACCGCGAAATGGAATTGGGTTTACGCAACCAAATCGCCTTGAAACTCGAAAGAGGGAAAATAGATTTTTCGGTTTTTATCGAAAGTACCGCCGAACAAACTTCCACCAAAGTGAACGTGCCAATTGTGAAAGCCTACATCAATCAATTGCGCGAAGTGTATCCTGATGCAGACGAAACGGAATTAATGAAAATGGCCATCAGAATGCCCGATACTTTAAAAACTGAAAGAGAAGAAATCGACGAAAATGATTGGTCGGAAATTCAAAAAGTAATTTTGGAAGCCTTGGATTATATTGGAGATTTTAGAAAAGACGAAGGTGCTTCGTTGGAAAAAGAATTCCAGTTGCGCATTGGCAACATTCGTCAATATATGAACGACGCTTTGGCTCTTGATCCAGAACGTGTTCAGGCGATTAAAGACCGTTTGCAAACAGCGATTTCCGAATTAAAAGTTAATGTTGACGAAAATCGTTTCGAACAAGAATTGATTTATTACCTTGAAAAATTAGACATCACCGAAGAAAAAGTGCGTTTAACCAATCACTTGGATTATTTCTTGGAAACCATCAACGGAACCGAAGCTAATGGCAGAAAACTAGGTTTCATCACCCAAGAAATGGGACGTGAAATCAATACAATGGGTTCTAAATCGAATCACGCCCAAATGCAAAAATTAGTAGTGATGATGAAGGATGAATTGGAAAAAATTAAGGAACAGGTTTTGAATGTGTTGTAGAATTTAGCCGCAAATTAGACGAATTTCACAAATTAATTAGTGGAAATTAGTGTAATTCGTGGCTGAAAAAAGATATTGAAATAAATTCAGCATAAATGAAAAAAGGAAAATTAATAGTTTTTTCGGCACCATCTGGTTCAGGAAAAACCACCATCGTTAGGCATTTATTAAAGCAAGAAGACTTGAATTTAGAGTTTTCGATTTCGGCAGCAACACGTGAAGCTCGTGGCGAAGAAGTAAACGGAAAAGATTATTATTTTATGTCGCTTGCAGCCTTCAAAACCCACATCAAAAACGAAGATTTTGTAGAATGGGAAGAAGTCTATAGAGATAATTTTTACGGAACTTTAAAAAGCGAAGTAGAACGCATTTGGGCTCAAGGAAAAAACGTAATTTTCGACATTGACGTTGCCGGCGGTTTGCGCATCAAACATAAATTTCCAGAAGAAACATTGGCTGTTTTTGTAAAACCACCAAGCGTGGACGAACTCAAAAGAAGACTCAAGGAACGCTCCACCGAAACGGATGAAAAAATCAACATGCGGATTGCAAAAGCCCACGTAGAATTGGCGACAGCACCGCAATTTGACGTTGTTATCAAAAACTACGATTTGGAAATTGCTTTAGAAGAAGCACATCAATTGGTTAAGGATTTTGTGAATGAAAAAATCTAAAAAAGAAAAAAATCTAAACAATCTAAAAAATGATTGTGAGCTTTTCCTTTTTTTAGATTTTTCAATTTTTTGGATTTTTTAGATTTAAAATTAATGAAAATCGGACTCTATTTCGGAACCTTCAATCCCATTCATATTGGGCATTTGATTATTGCCAATCACTTTGCCGAATATTCAGGTTTAGACCAAATTTGGATGGTGGTAACTCCGCACAATCCATTGAAAAATAAGCAAACTCTATTGGACGATTACCAACGACTACAATTGGTTTTTTTGGCCACCGAAGACTATCCAAAAATCAAACCTTCTGACATTGAGTTTAAGTTGTCGCAACCCAATTATACGGTGAATACTTTGACTCATTTGCAGGATAAATTTCCGCAACACGAATTTTCATTAATTATGGGAGAAGACAATCTCAAATCTTTGCACAAATGGAAAAATCACGAAGCAATTTTGCAAAATCACGAGATTTATGTGTATCCGAGAATTTCATCCGAACTAGAATATTCGATTTATAAAAACAATCCAAAAGTTCATAGTATTGAGGCTCCAATTGTAGAAATATCATCGACTTTTATTCGGGAAAATATCAAAAACAAGAAGAATGTTCGTCCGCTTTTACCTTCAAAAGTTTGGGAATATATAGACCACAATAATTTATACAAGAAGTAATACCAAATCTGTTTGGACTATTCTAAAAATCTGTTTGGTATAAAATTGAAATAGAGAAGTTTGTAGTAATAGAATCCTGTGTAAGATTCCTTGACTTTATTCTAATAAAAAAGGTGAAATTGCTTTCACCTTTTTTCCCCAAATCTACCATAAACTTAACCTACTAAAATTATGGTGGGTTAAAGGTATAACCTAAATATGTTTGTATCAAATATATTAGATGAAATACCCAAATACTCGATGAAACACTTAAAGTTGATGATCAGCAATTAATATGCCCTTGCATCTTTTCCTTCGTAAAAATTCATAAAAGCCTTATTTACGACACGATTACCTCCTGGAGTTGGGTAATCACCTGTAAAATACCAATCTCCTAAATTCTTTGGACAAGCGATATGCAAATTTTCAACCGTTTGGAAAATAATTTTAACTTCAGCATTGATTTCTGGCGAACTTAAGAGTTCTGCAATTTTATCTGAAATTTCCTGAGGTTTGAATGGCGCATAAATTTCGGTGACAAAATTCACCACTTCATTGTCGTGAAAATCTTCCTGTTTTTTGCATTTTACATACACTTCATCGACAATATGGTATAAGTTTCTGTCCTTTAAAAGTTCTAAAGCGGCTCTAAAAGCTACTAATCCTTCGAGTTTCGCCATATCGATTCCGTAACAATCGGGATATCGAATTTGGGGTGCCGAGGAAACGACAACAATACTTTTGGGTTGCAAACGATCCATCATTTTGATGATACTCATTTTTAAAGTAGTTCCACGAACAATACTATCGTCAATAATTACAAGGTTATCTGTTGGTTTTATCACGCCGTAAGTTACATCATAAACGTGGGCGACTAAATCATCACGACTGCTGTCTTCGGTAATGAAAGTTCGTAGTTTTGCATCTTTGATAGCTACTTTTTCGGTACGAATTTTTACAGAAAGAATTTCCTCGAGTTTTTCTCTAGTCAGTTTTTTTCTATTTTCAAGAATATAATTATTTTTCCTTTGGTTTAAAAAATCCTGAGCTGCTTCGACCATTCCGTAGAAAGACGTTTCGGCCGTATTTGGGATATATGAAAAAACAGTGTTGTCGGTATCGTCATTTATAGCTTCTAAAACCGCTGGAAGTATTAGTTTTCCTAAGGTTTTTCGTTCCTGATATATTTCAGCATCGCTACCTCGAGAGAAATAAATTCTTTCGAAAGAACAGGCTTTTTTAACAGTTGGCGGAAGAATTTCTTCCTCGGTAACTGTTCCGTTTTTCTTGATGATTAAAGCGTTTCCGGGCTGTAATTCCTGCACTTTTTCGAATGGCACATTGAAAACCGTTTGAATTACTGGCCTTTCAGAAGCTACGACAACAATTTCATCGTCTTCATAAAAATAAGCGGGGCGAATTCCTGCTGGATCTCTAAAAACAAAAGCGTCTCCGTGACCCAATAGTCCAGCCATAGCATAACCTCCATCTAAATTTTTGGACGCTCTCTTCAAAATTCTGGCAATATCTAATTTTTCGGCAATTACTGGCGATGCTTCTCTTTTGTTCAAGCCATTATTTTTGCATTCTTGATACAAATCTGTAACAGCATTATCCAAGAAATGTCCAATTTTTTCCATAATTGTCACCGTATCCCTCATTTCTTTTGGATGTTGTCCTAAGTCGATAAGGTTTTGAAAAAGCTCGGTAACATTGGTCATATTGAAATTTCCTGCCAATATTAAATTACGGTGCATCCAATTATTTTGACGTAAAAAAGGGTGAACATTTTCAATGCTATTTTTCCCGAAAGTTCCGTATCGAACGTGTCCCAAAAACAATTCACCTATGTAGGGGATATTTTTTTTTTGCAAGACTACATTATCTGCATATTCAGGATTAGCTGCCAATTCCTCATTAATTCTATCATTTATTTGAGCAAAAACATCTTGAATAGGCTGAGCTGCATTCGAACGAACTCTGCTTATGTATCGCTCTCCTGGCTCCACATCAAGTTTGATACTTGCAAAACCTGCTCCATCCTGACCTCGATTGTGCTGTTTCTCCATCAAGAGATACATCTTTTTCACCCCGTAGAAAGCGGTTCCGTACTTTTCTTTGTAGAATTCTAACGGTTTTTTTAATCTTAAAAGGGCAATGCCACATTCGTGTTTAATTGCGTCGCTCATTGTTTAGTAGTTTGTTGTTTATGGATTTTTGTTTATGGTTTGTGTACTTTTTGGCAATTAGAATGGCATCTTGAAACCATAAAAAATTAAACCCAATAAACAATTATGTTCAATCTTAATAATTAGTACTCTTTTTATTAAACAAAAAAGCCCCGAAATCTCGAGGCGTACTTTTTATATCTCTATATCAAATTGAGTTAACGATTTGAATTGTTTCAAACGCTGTACTACTTCATGCTTGTCTAAATTGACCATTCTTTCAGTTCCAAATTTTTCAACGCAGAAAGAAGCTAAATTAGAACCATAAATGATGGCACTTTTCATATTCTCGAAAGATACGTCTTCGCTCTGTGTAATATATCCTGCAAATCCTCCAGCAAAGGTATCGCCAGCTCCTGTTGGATCAAAAACTTCTTCTAATGGCAAAGCTGGGGCAAAGAAAATTTGGTGATTATGAAACAACAATGCACCGTGTTCTCCTTTTTTGATAACCACAAATTCAGGTCCCATTGCGTGAATTTTTGCAGCTGCTTTTACCAAAGAATATTCTCCCGAAAGTTGTCTCGCTTCTTCATCGTTGATGGTGATCACATCAATACGTTTTATCACGTCTAATAATTCTGGCAAGGCACAATCCATCCAAAAGTTCATAGTATCAAGAACTACTAATTTGGGCTTCACGTCCATTTGGTCTAGAACGCTACTTTGTACTAATGGATGCAAGTTTCCTAACATCACGACATCGGCATTTTTAAAATTCTGAGGAACTTTTGGTTGGAAATCAGCCAATACATTCAACTCAGTTGCCAAGGTATCTCTAGAATTCAAATCATTGTGATACAAACCACTCCAAAAGAAAGTTTTTCCACCTTTGACCACTTCAATACCTGAAATATCTATGTTCTTATCGGTCAATAAATCTAAATATTCTTGTGGAAAATCATCGCCAACTACAGAAACTATAGCCGATTGCAGCTTAAAATTAGAAGCCGAAAGTCCAATATAAGTCCCCGCACCACCTAAGATTTTGTCTGTTTTGCCAAAAGGCGTTTCGATAGCGTCGAAAGCAACGGTTCCAACAATCAGTAATTTATTCATTTTTTGTAATTCGAATTAAGCGGCAAAGATAGTTCATAAGTTTGAAGTTTGAAAATGTATATGATTAGAAGTTTTGAAGTTTTTTATGGTAAATTTGTTTCAAATCTATTTTTCACGATGGCTATACAAAAGAAAGTTTTAATTATTGGTAATGGTTTTGATCTTCATCACGAATTGCCTACAAAATATTCTCAATTTATTCGAGTTTTAATTAATATTGAAACTTCCAATTTCACTAAAACTTCAACTATTGGTTTTGAGAATTTATTCAAAGACATAGACAGATATAATGAAATTCAAGAAAAATTCAATACCGAAGATATTTTCTTTGAAAAACAACTTATTGATAAAATCAGGGAGTTAATTAAAAAAAACAAATGGTACAACTCTTTTAAAAATAAATTAGAATTTGAGCATTGGATTGATGTTGAAAATGAAATCAAAGAAACATTAATTGTTTTTGATAAAATCATTAAACAAACAAACTTAATTCTTAAAGAAAACATCAATTCAAGAGGCGTTAGTGTTAACTCCGTTTTTGAACAAAAAAACAACATAAAACTAGATGTTTCCGAAAGTGAATATATAAGAGTATTTAGCTTAATTTCATCAAATGGTTCAGATTTATTCTTAGATGACAGCAATTTCTTTTTCAAAAAAAGTGATGTTTTATTAAAATTTAAAACAGAACTTTTTTATGAAAACTTATTTGAAAATCTACAGGAATTCATAGACATATTTAACATTTATTTAAGCGAAATTTTAAATGTGTTTTATAAAAATATTGATTCTGATTATGCGTCACAATTAGAAAAAATAAAAAACGAAGTTGACTTTTTTTATACTTTTAATTATACGCCAACACTTGAAAAATTATATCATATTGATGAAAAGAAAGTTAATTATTTACACGGAAGATTTAATCAAAATAATCACAACATAGTTTTAGGTATAGAAGAAAACGAGGAGTTAAAAAAAGACAAAGTTTTTATGTTTACCAAATATTATCAAAAGTTATTTAACGACACTCATTATCAGTTTTTATTAGATCTAATCACAAGCAGTTCGACCAATTATAATTTTATTTTATTTGGACATTCATTAGCAGAAAATGATAAAAATTATATAATAGAATTATTTGCTAAAGCTAAACAATTTGAAAATACAGTAAGTGTTTTTTATTTTAATCAAACTGACAAAGCACAGAAATTAAAAAATTTATTACATATTGTTGGAAGAAAAGACATTGAAGATTTAATGAAAAAGAAAAGACTTGTTTTTATGAAAATTGATAAAAATCCCTTTAAAACTGTTTTTAGCACTTTTTCAAATTCAACAAGTGATTTAGAACCATCTGTCTTTTAATAATCACAACAACTTCTCCTCCTCCTTCTCATAAAAAACATCCACAGAAAGCACTGCTTGCCTCGATGCAAAAACGGCCAATTCATCGCAACGTTAATTTTGAAGGGTTACTTTCTTCCAAAATCAGCAGGGATTTCGCCCCATGCTTTAGTTTCCCATTTTAAAATCTTATTCTCAAAGGCGTTTTCTTTTAACCATTTATCAGCTCTTCTCAATAATTCAAAAGAATCTTTGTTTAGTTCTGACTCCTTATGATTAGTTGCGTGGCGCTTACTTTTAATCCATCCTATTGCTATTTTACTATCTGAATAAATAGGTCTTTTATCTCCATTTGATTTCATTAAAGCAAGCGCGTGAACTAAAGCTAAATATTCTCCAATATTATTTGTGGAATCTAAAAATGATCCTTTTCGGAATATAATTTTGCCAGTAAGAAAATCCACTCCTTGGTATTCCATTGGTCCAGGAACACCTTGACAAGCTGCATCAACAGTCATAGAGTTTTTGATTGGCTTACCTATCAGTTTTAATTCTTCTTCGGATAAAGAGGGAAAAAATCTATCTTTCCCCCAATAATTTTCGGGTCCTTCTGAAAAAGCTTCAGCAGCAATCTTATAAGTTGGAAAACCTTTGTATTTAGCTAATGAGTATCCATTTATTTGAAGTTGGCATTCTTTCCAAGTTTCATAAATACCAGGGTTAAATCCATTCCAAACAACAAAAAACTTTTTTCCCTTTTTGCTCATAATAAGATTTTATTTCTGATTTAAAATATCATCAACTACACTAGGAAAATAGTTTTGTTCTAATTCGTGTATTTTTTCGGCCACGACTTCTGGTGTATCGGTGATTAATACCGTCACCTTTTTTTGAAAAATAATGTTTCCTTCGTCATAATTTTCATTGACATAATGAATAGTGATTCCGGTTTCCTTTTCCTTGTTTTCGACAATGGCTTTATGTACGTTCATTCCGTACATTCCTTTTCCACCATATTTTGGCAACAAAGCAGGATGAATATTTATTATTTTATTAGGATAAAATTCGATGATATTTTCAGGTAGTTTTAACAAAAATCCGGCTAAAACCATCAAATCTGGCGCAAAACAATTTAATTTTTGTAGTACTTTACCTTCATATAATTCATCTTTGGAGAAAATTTCGGTTGGAATGTGAAAATTTTTAGCTCTTTCAATCACTTTCGCCTTTGGATTATTAGTAAATACAGCTACAACAGTTGCAATGGCTTTATGTTCAAAATATTTTATGATGTTTTCAGCATTAGTGCCCGATCCAGATGCGAAAATTACGATTTTTTTCATGTCTAAATTGATTTTATTACTGCAAAAAAAAGGATAAAAAGTGATAATAAATAACTTTATGAAGTGTTTGTGAAATTTATTTTATAAATTAGCTGTCACATTTATTAACTAAATAGTTGTTTTAAAATAAAGTTTTTTATTTTTGCCAACAAATTAAATTTTAAAATCATAGATTATGTCAGACATTGCATCAAGAGTAAAAGCGATTATCGTAGACAAATTAGGCGTTGACGAAAACGAAGTGGTAACAGAAGCTAGCTTCACTAATGATTTAGGAGCTGATTCATTAGACACAGT
>JAYVIK010000046.1:0-48104 GCA_043770265.1 Flavobacterium sp.
GCTATTAAAGGAGAAACAACAATTGCTGTTCCTTCTTGAACTAAAGCAGGTAATTGATAACAAAGCGATTTACCACCGCCTGTAGGCATAATTACAAAAGTATTTTCTTTATTGAGAATGCTTTTGATAACTTGTTCCTGTAAACCTTTGAATTGGCTGAAGCCAAAATACTTCTTTAATTCTCTGTGGATGTCAATTTCGTTTGAATTCATTCTTTATTAATGGTATTTTATCTAAATTTGCGTTTCATAAAGATACTAATTTCTTTCACACTTACAAATTTTTATAAAAAATTCTATTTTGAATACAAAAGAAAACATATTGATTTTGGCAAAAAAGACTATTCTTTCAGAGAGTGTGTCTATAGCAAAACTCATTGATTTCATTGACATTAACTTTGCCGAAGCTACTGAAATCCTGTTTAATTCTAAAGGAAGATTAATTGTTACCGGGATTGGAAAAAGTGCAATTATCGCTCAAAAAATGGTCGCCACATTCAATTCTACAGGTACTCCATCGCTTTTTTTGCATGCTTCTGAAGCAATTCACGGCGATTTAGGGATGGTTCAACCCGAAGATGTTGTGATTTGTATCTCAAAAAGTGGCAATAGTCCCGAAATAAAAATTCTTATTCCAATATTGAAACGTTTTGGTAATAAACTAATTGCTATAACTGGAAATGTAACTTCATTTTTGGCAAAAGAATCCAATTATATTCTAAATACTACTGTTGATTCCGAATCTTGCCCGCTAAATTTAGCACCAACAAACAGTACTACTGCACAACTCGTTATGGGCGATGCGATTGCTATATGCTTGATGAATTTACGCAATTTTACTGCCGAAGATTTTGCCAAATACCATCCTGGCGGTTCTTTAGGTAAGAAATTATTACTTCGGGTAAAAGATATGCTTGATGAGACCCACAAACCAATTGTTGCACCAAATTCAAGTATTAAAGAAGTTATTTTTGAAATTTCAGCAAAACGACTTGGAGTTGCTGCCGTAGTCGAAAACGAAAAAGTTATCGGAATTATCACTGATGGAGATATTCGAAGAATGTTAAACGAAAATGATACTTTTACCCATTTGACTGCCAAAGATATTATGACAAAAAAACCAAAAATGATTCAATCTACAACTATGGTTGCTGAAGCATTGAATATTTTGGAAGATTTCTCTATTACACAATTAGTTGTTGTTGACGATGGAGAGTATAAAGGTGTAATCCATTTGCATGATATTTTAAAAGAAGGAATTGTATAATGGAGAAAAAACAATTAAAGGAAATGTCTTTTTTAGACCATCTTGAGGAATTACGTTGGTTATTGGTTCGCAGCACGATAGCTATTATTATAATGGCATTTCTTACTTATTTTGTAAGTGATTTTTTGTTCGACACCATTATATTTGGCCCAACAAGACCTACTTTTTGCACCTATCGAATGTTTTGTGATTTATCGCACATGTTGAATTTTGGAGAAAGTATTTGTATTGAAGAATTGCCTTTTATTATCCAGAATACTTTAATGGAAGGTCAGGTTAATATGTTTGTTTGGATGTGTATTTTAGCTGGTTTTATACTCGCTTTTCCCTACATATTATGGCAAATTTGGGGTTTTATAAGTCCTGCTTTGTATCAAAATGAAAAGAAAAATGCTAAATTTTTCATCTTCGTATCTTCTTTACTGTTCTTTTCTGGGGTGCTTTTTGGCTATTTTATCATTATTCCAATGTCGGTCAATTTTGTGGCTACATTTACTGTTAGTGAAATGGTAAAAAATCAATTTACGTTGGAGTCCTATATCGGAATGTTTAAAACATCTGTAATTGCGGGAGGATTGTTTTTTGAATTACCAATAATTATATATTTTCTAACAAAACTAGGATTAGTAACTCCGGAATTTTTACGAAAATATAGGAAATATGCCATTGTAATTGTACTGATAGTAGCTGCTATTGTAACTCCACCCGACGTTGTGAGCCAAACGATTGTTGCCATTCCGATGCTGATTATTTTTGAATTGAGTGTGATTATATCTTCTATTGTTTATAAAAGGAAAATGAGGAATGAGAAGTTAGAAGTTGGAAGTTAAAAGTTGGGAGATGGAAGATAGGGGTTAGAGGATAGGAGATTCAATAAAAAAATTAAAAATGAAGTTAAGAGCTGAAAATCTAGTTAAAACATATAAAGGACGAAGCGTTGTCAAAGGTATTTCGGTAGAGGTAAACCAAGGTGAAATCGTAGGACTTTTGGGACCTAATGGAGCTGGTAAAACAACTTCATTTTATATGATTGTAGGATTAGTGAAACCCAATTTGGGAAATATTTATCTCGATGATTTAGATATTACTCATTTCCCTATGTACAAAAGAGCTCAACAAGGCATTGGTTATTTGGCTCAAGAAGCTTCTGTTTTTAGAAAATTGAGTGTTGAAGATAATATATTAAGTGTTTTGCAACTGACAAAACATACTAAGGAAGAACAAGAAGCCAAAATGGAAAGTTTAATCGAAGAATTTGGATTGGGTCACATTCGCACCAACCGTGGTGACTTACTTTCGGGTGGAGAACGTCGACGTACCGAAATTGCTCGTTGTTTGGCTACCGATCCCAAATTTATTCTACTTGACGAACCTTTTGCTGGTGTTGACCCGGTTGCAGTGGAGGATATTCAGCGAATCGTGGCGCAATTAAAAAATAAAAATATCGGAATCCTGATTACCGACCACAATGTTCAGGAAACTTTGGCTATTACTGATAAGACGTATCTGATGTTTGAAGGTGGCATTCTGAAAGAAGGAATTCCAGAAGAATTAGTTGAAGACGAAATGGTGCGTCGCGTCTATTTAGGACAGAATTTTGAGTTGAGGAAGAAGAAGTTGGAGTTTTAAAGAAATGGTCAGTGGTCAGTTATTGAGTGATAAGATTTAAAATCTAAAGACTATTTAACATATTAACACTATCTTAAAAATTTTAATATTACATCACAAATGAGTGAAATTGACAAAGCATTAAAACTAAAAGATGAAAATCAAATCATTATAAAAGTTGGTGAAATTATTTTTGAAAAAATAAAAAAAATTGAAGATTTCAATAACATAAATGAAACACTAAAAACTTTTCTTTATATTGATATTCTTGAAGAGGAAGTTAACAATGGTGGATTTGATCAATATTTTTTCAACTCATCTGGAGAATATGCTCACGAAACTTTAAAAGCTTATGAAAAAATTGGCGCAAAAAAAACAGCAGATATTATATATCGTGCTATAAAATTATTTCCAACTTTACCAATTCCAAAAGATTTACAAATAAGAAGAGAAATATTGCTTGAAAAGGAAACTAATACTGACTTGTGGAATGAACTTGATGATGAATTTTACAAATATGAAGATAGTATTGGAGAAATGATAATAGAATTTTTAAAAAAGAATAAAGCCGAATTTGAATAAAACATCTAATATTAATGGGATAATCGTGATTACAATTAATCTTTATCATAACAAAAAAAATCATACTTTTGATATATGAATTTAATAAACCAAAATAAAGAAATTATTAAAAATTTATGTGAAACGCATAATGTGGATAAATTATATCTATTTGGTTCTGCAACAACCACAAAATTCAACGAAGATAGTGATATCGATTTTTTGGTAAAATTTAAACCTTTCGATCTTAAGTTGTACTTCGTAAACTACATTGATTTCAAGTCAAAATTAAAAGATTTATTACGAAGGGAAATCGATTTGTTAGAGGAACAAACTCTCAAAAATCCCTATCTTATAAGTTCCATTGAAGAAAATAAAGAATTAATCTATGGATAAAAGAATTATTAAATGATTGTTTGATGTAAAAGCCGCGATTGATGAAATCAACAGTTATTTCATCGATGAAAAAATGGATTTTTCAGAATACAAGAAATATTCTATGAGAAAAAGAGCGGTTGAAAGGAATCTTGAAATCATTGGCGAAGCAATTAATAGAATTTTAAAAGCAGACAATTCCATTGCCTTAAAAATTTTACCGATTCAATAGCAATTTTTGGTCTAAGAAATCAAGTAATCCATGCTTGTGACAATATTTCTGATGAAACCATTTGGGCCATCCTAACCAATCATCTACCCAAATTGAAAGTTGAAATAGATAAATTACTCGAAAACTCTATTCAATTGTAATAAATCGTAACTGCTCGACATCGCCATTAAAAATATTGACATCTACATTGCCTTTTATTCCTGAAACGGATGCTTTTTCGGTGAATTGCCAAAATAGCCAATCTTCTTCTATTTTCTCACGATAAAAATTATAATTGGCAATCCAAAAAAGATAATCAGAGAAATCTTCTTTCAAAAAATCATCATAGTATTTCTCGCCTGTATAAATAATAGGTTTCACTTTATAATGTGCTTCAACCGCTTTCAGCCAACGCCTTAAACCTATTTTCAAACTGTCTAAAGATTGTCCTTTTGGGAGTTTTTCTATATCTAAAACTGGAGGTAAATCGCCTTCTTTCAGACGAACTGTTTTGATAAAAAGTTTTGCTTGTTCCAATGAATTTTCGTTTGGCCTATAATAATGATACGCACCACGAATCATTTTTATTTTTTTGGCACCAAACCAATTTTCATCAAATTGTTTGTCTTCTCTATCCATACCGGCAGTAGCACGAATAAAAACAAACTCAATTGGATACTCGTTTTCTATATTTTTGACCAATTCCCAATCGATCTTACCTTGATATTGAGAGATGTCTAAACCAATTGCTTTGCCTTGATGTTTTTCTAAAACTTGGTAGTTGCGAATATCCGAAATGCGTTTGGCTTCGGCTTGTTCGTATTTTAATTTATAAGATTTGAAGCCCAAATAATACAGCAATCCATTTCGATAATGATAGCTTGCTCCAAGAAAGAGCAAAATAAAAAATCCAATTATCGAATAATTACGAAATTTTCCGGAGAAAAAGGAAGCTTTTTTTCGGGGTTTTCGTCGGATTGTGGTTTTACTTCGAGTTGTTTTTCGCCTCATTGAAAAATTACTTTTTCAGGAATTTATTATTAATAACAGACAACATAACGTAAGTAATAATTACTAAAGGAATTGCCAAATATTGAAAGAAAACCAATAATAAAACACACAAACTCAAAAACACTATTTGAAGTGCATTTTTCTTGAACGTAAAATCTTTTATTTTTAAAGAAAACAAAGGAATTTCAGCATTGAGGATGAAAGCGCTAAATAAAGTAATAGCCAACAAAAACCATTGATTTGACAAAATATCAAAAACCACCATCGAATCAGAAAACTTAATAACCAAAGGCAAACTCAATATAAATAGAGCATTAGCAGGCGTTGGTAACCCAATAAACGAATCAGTTTGACGTGTATCAATGTTAAAATTGGCCAATCGATAGCACGAACCTAAGGTGATAATAAATCCTAAATAAGGTATAATCTGACTTGCATCTGCTGGATTTTGAGCTTGTTTTAGCAACCAAAACATCACAAAACCTGGCACAACGCCACTGGTAACCATATCGGCAAGAGAGTCTAATTGCAAACCCAACTCACCAGCAACCTTAAACAATCGAGCAAAAAAACCATCAAAAAAATCTAAAAAAATACCTAAACACACAAAGTAAAAAGCCATTTCAAAATCTTTTTCTGCCACAAAAACAATGGCTATACAACCACAAAAAAGATTCAGCAAGGTTATAAAATTCGGTATATGTTTTTTAATTTGCATTGTTGTTTAAATTAGATTGTCAAAGTTCACAAATTTAATATAATAAGTCAATGAGAAGTGCGTTTTTTAGAAGAGATTTATTTTTTTGGGATTCACAATTCTGAAAGGGTTGTTAAAAAAGAGATTAGCTCGTTAAAAAATTATATTTTTGGAAAAAATTAAACAGTCCTTTGATCTGCAAACTAATCTATGTTGAAAAAAAACCTGCTCTTCCTACTCTTCTTACTTTGCGCCAGTTCGCATGCGCAAACTTTGAGAAAGTATTCGAATGAGTTTATGAATATTGGTGTTGATGCCGCAGCCTTAGGAATGGCAAACGCGATGACTGCTAGCACCAATGATGTTAATTCGGGCTATTGGAATCCCGCAGGATTGGTTCATCTTGAAGACCATCAAATGTCGTTGATGCACGCCAATTATTTTGCCAATATCGCCAAATACGATTATATCGCCTACGCCAATACCATCGATGACGAAAGTGCTTGGGGAATTTCCTTAATCCGTTTTGGAGTCGATGACATCTTAAATACAACAGAATTAATTGACAGCCAAGGTAATATCGACTACAACAGAATCAGTCTTTTTTCGACTGCAGACTATGGAGTTACTTTTTCGTATGCACGAAAATTGCAAGTTCCAGGTTTTCAATATGGCGTAAATGCCAAAGTAATTCGAAGAGTTATTGGGAAATTTGCTAGTTCTTGGGGTTTTGGCTTTGATGCTGGACTGCAATTTGAAAGAAATGATTGGAAATTTGGTTTGATGCTGCGAGATATCACGACAACTTATAATGTTTGGAGCATTGACGAAGCCGAATATAAAAAAATTGCCGATGCTATTCCAGGTCAAAATCAGGAATTGCCTGAAAGTACAGAGATTACAGCTCCAAAAGCACAATTGGGATTGTCCAAAAAGTTTATCGTTCGTTACGATTACAGTATTTTGGCTGCAGCCAATATCAATATGCAGTTTGCCAAAACAAACGATATTATTTCGACTGATTTTGTTAGTATTGACCCCGCTTTAGGTTTTGAATTTGGTTATACCGACTTGGTTTTCCTGAGAGCTGGTGTGGGAAATTTTCAAAACATACAACAAATTGACAATACCGAAAAAGTAGGTTTTCAGCCTAATATTGGATTAGGATTCAAATACAAAGGCATCCAAATAGATTATGCTTTGACCAATTTAGGCAATCAAAGTGCGGCTTTGTATTCGAATATCTTTTCGGTAAAAGTAGATTTGGGACTTTTTAGAAACTAAATACATTCAAAAATGAATTCCTCTTCATTAAAAATAATATTCCTTTTTCTTTTCCTAATTGGAACGTTTACTAGTTTTGGACAGCCTATTATCTTATCCGAAAAAGCTCGTGCAAGCGTGATTACATGTGACACGGGCAACGAATCGTATTCGCTTTTTGGCCACACCGCCATCAGAATTACCGATTTGGAAAATAATCTGGATGTAGTCTATAATTATGGTGCTTTTGATTTTAGGACTCCTAATTTTGTGGCGAAATTTGCCAAAGGTGATTTACAATATTTTGCTGTTGCCAATACTTTTTCGGATTTTATGAGTGAATATACTTACGAACAAAGAAGTGTTTTTGAACAAGAATTAAATATTCCATTAGTTTACAGACAAAAATTATTCGATGATTTGACTGCTGTTTTATCCTCAGAAGAAAGCTATTACACTTATAAATTTATTGATAAAAACTGTACTTCGATGGTGGTAGATATCCTGAACAAAACTTTGGGAGCAAAAATAATCACCAAGAATTTGGACACCGATAAAACCTACAGAAGTATTTTGTTTCCTTATTTTGACAATTTCTTTTATGAAAAACTAGGCACAAGTATCATATTTGGAACTAAAGTGGATCAATATAGCAATCATATCTTTTTGCCATTTGAACTTCTCGAAAGTTTAGAACAAACTTCATTCAAAAATCAACCACTTTGCAAGGAAAGTAAAGCCTTGTTGGAATTCAAAAAAGAAGCACCAAACTCTTGGTGGAATAACATCTACACTTACTTAACATTTCTTGGATTAGTCTTGATTTTAAACAAAAAATATATTGATACTTTGTATCTTGTTATAATGGGATTGTTGGGGATTTTCTTTGCTACCGTTGGATTTTATTCTTATCATCAAGAACTGTCAAACAATTATAATGTACTATTACTGAATCCGATACTACTTGTTTTAATCTACTTTATACTGGTAAAAAATCAAAAATGGATTAGAAACTTAGCTGTTTTTAATATGCTTCTCATAGTAATCTATTTAATAATTATTATTAATAAAGCACATTTGTTGATCGTTTTACCACTTGTGATTACTAATTTAGTACTATTGGCTAAAATAACTTTAAAGAATAGCAAATGAATTGCTGATGTTGTTTAACTATTCCCCTCTGTAAAACAAGATTGTGCTGAAGGTTTTGATTGTAATTTTTAAATCTAAAAAAATACTGCGGTGTTTGATGTAATATAAATCATATTGTAATTTAATCAAACTTTCCTCCATAGATTCTCCGTAGGAATAATTGACTTGTGCCCAACCTGTTAGCCCTGGTTTTATGACGTGTCGGGTTCCATAAAAAGGTGTTAATTCGGAAATTTCCTTAACAAACCATGGTACATCTGGTCGTGGTCCAATAACACCCATTTCTCCTTTCAAAATATTGACAAATTGTGGAATTTCATCAATTCTAGTTTTTCGCAAGAATTTTCCAAAAGCAGTTATCCTAGCATCACCTGAACTTGAAAAAACATCACCTTCACTCACTGCATTTTTTATCATTGTTCTAAACTTGAAAATCTGAAATATTTCTCCATTTTTGCCCACTCGTTCTTGAATGAAAAATAATTTTCCTCGATTACCTATACTATTTCCCAATGCAATAAAAGGAATTAAAAGTACTCCAATAAATACTCCAATGATAGAAATTAAAGTTTCCATTATGCGAACATTTAACCAATATAATTGATTATTATTACTGCGATTGAAGGTAAGATATTTATAAAAATCTCGAGTAATATATTGAATTGGAATACGTTGTGTTTTATCTTCATATACTTGAGTATATTCTCTAATCGTGTTTCCGGATTCTAATAAATGAAGCAATTGACGATACAAGTTAGCGGTAATATCTTCGGTATTTAATGATGCTACAACAATTTCAAAGAGTTTGTTTTGATTTACAAATGAAACCAAATCGTCAATACCCACATTTTGAACATAATGGTATTTAAAAACATCATTTATTTCTCTGTCAAAGTTCACATAAGCTACAACTCTATAATGCGGATCTGATTTTTCTAAATCTAGAATCAATTCTTCTAATTGATTCCGATTACAAACTAATAATACATTTTGTACAAACCGATTTGAAGCCAAAAATTTCACATAAAAAATTCTCCAAATAACTAAAGCTAAAAGCAATGTGAAATAAAACGCAACAATTTGAAGTCTATTATCGGGTAATTCCGCAGCAAAAACAGGTGTAAATAAATAAAATAAAAAAGTTATTGAGGCAGTAAGAACTGTACTTTTTAAAACCTGAAACTGATTACTAGCAACTTGTAGATTATACATTTCGAAAACTGTTCCGATACCATTTATGTAGAAAGCGAGAGCTATTGCATAATCATAATGAATTGAAACGATAAGATATTCTAAATCTAGAAAATGTCCTACGGAATATAAGGCAAGAAAAACAAAAACAACATCAAAAATCCTAAGCAACGCTTTACGCTCTGAGACTTCAAAATGTATTTTATTGTTCTTATTCATTGCTATTTGTTCAAAATAAATTCAATTGTAGGCAAAACTACACAATCAAATGAAGAAATCAATTATTATTGTAAGTATTTAAAAAAATCACTTTTAGAAAATGAAATGATTACTACTGATTATTTCAAAATAAAGCACTGCTAACCAAACCTTAACAAATGTTAACAAAATAGATTTTCAAAAACCATAATAAATTGTATTTTTACCATTCGTAATTTATAAAGAAAAATGGGCAAAATCATAGCAATTGCTAATCAAAAAGGTGGCGTTGGAAAGACAACAACAACGGTAAATCTAGCAGCATCACTTGGCGTCTTAGAAAAAAAAGTTTTATTGATAGATGCTGATCCACAGGCTAATGCAAGCTCAGGATTAGGGATTGATGTCAATACCGTAGAAATTGGAACTTATCAAATTATAGAACATAGTAGCACACCTAAAGACGCAGTCGTGACATGCTCGGCTCCAAATGTGGATGTGATTCCCTCTCATATTGACCTTGTTGCCATCGAAATCGAATTGGTAGATAAACCTGAAAGAGAATATATGCTCAAAAAAGCCTTAGAAAATATCAAAGACGATTATGATTATATTCTTATTGATTGTGCACCATCGCTAGGATTACTCACTTTAAATGCTTTAACTGCAGCAGATTCTGTAATTATTCCTATTCAATGCGAATATTTTGCACTTGAAGGATTGGGGAAATTATTAAATACCATAAAAAGCATTCAAAAAATCCACAATCCAGATTTAGACATTGAAGGATTGCTTTTAACTATGTTTGACTCAAGATTACGCCTATCCAATCAAGTTGTCGAGGAAGTTCAGAAACATTTTAACGATATGGTTTTTGAAACCATAATTCAAAGAAATGTTAAACTAAGCGAAGCACCAAGTTTTGGAGAAAGCATCATTAACTATGACGCCACTAGTAAAGGAGCCAATAACTACTTACAATTAGCTCACGAGATTATAAAGAAAAACAGTAAATAAGCGGAATGGCACAAGCAATAAAAAAACAAGCCCTAGGTAGAGGATTATCAGCATTATTGAAAGATCCTGAAAATGATATAAAATCAGTGACTGATAAAAATGCCGACAAAGTAGTTGGGAATATTATCGAACTTGAAATAGAGGCTATTGAAATTAATCCTTTTCAACCTAGAAGTAATTTCAATGAAGATTCATTAAGAGAATTGGCTTCTTCTATCAAAGAATTAGGTGTAATTCAGCCCATTACCGTTCGAAAATTAGATTTCAATAAATACCAATTAATCTCAGGAGAAAGACGTCTTCGTGCCTCAACTCTAGTTGGATTGACAACCGTTCCTGCTTATATTCGAATCGCAAACGACAACGAATCCTTGATTATGGCTTTGGTTGAAAACATTCAACGCCACGATTTAGATCCCATAGAAATTGCGCTTTCTTACCAAAGATTAATTGACGAAATCCAGTTAACTCAGGAGCAAATGAGCGAACGTGTGGGAAAAAAACGTTCTACAATTGCTAATTATTTACGACTTTTGAAATTAGACCCGATTATCCAAACCGGAATCAGAGATGGTTTCATCAGTATGGGTCACGGAAGAGCGATAATCAATATCGAAAATCAAGATATTCAAGCCGATATTTACCAAAAAATCGTAAGTCAGAATCTATCGGTTCGAGATACGGAAACATTGGTCAAAAATTATCAAGAAAGTCTAAAACCAACCCGAGGCGAAGCTGAACAGAGCGGAGCTAAACCCGCAACCAAAGCAAAAACGACCTCTTTTGAAATTGAAGAGTCTCAAAAATCGACTTTCAATTCCTATTTTGGAACCAAAGTTGATGTTAAAGTGGCTGGTAACGGCAAAGGAAAAATAACTATTCCGTTTCATTCTCAAGAAGACTTCAACCGAATTATTAAACTAATAAACGGGTAGTGAATAAATTCTTTTTCATAATTTTATTCCTTTTTTTATTGGGAAACACAGCTGTTTTTTCACAAAAGAAAACAGGTGTAACTATGAAGGCAAAAGACACTTTGAAATCGAAAGATATAGACCCATTAACTCCGGCAAAAGCAGCTTTTTATTCGGCTATTCTTCCAGGTTTAGGGCAAGCATACAACAAAAAATACTGGAAAATCCCTATTGTTTATGGAGCCATAGGTGTCAGTATGTATTACTATATTGATAGCAACCAAAAATACACACAATATAGAAATGAATACAAGCGGAGATTAGAAGGTTTTGAAAGAGGCGAAGATTATAAAAGATATGATGATACTACATTAATTACCGCACAAAAATTTTACCAACGAAACAGAGATTTTTCAGCTTTATTTGTGGTTGGTTTTTATGTTTTGAATATTATCGATGCCAATGTAGATGCCGCTTTAATACAATTTAACGTCAATGAAAATTTATCAGTTAGACCAGATGTTTATATGAATGATGTAACATCTAAGGCAAATGTTGGACTAACATTTAATTATAATTTTTAGAATCCCCCTAACCCCCGAAGTGGGAAATATAGAATTAAATAAAATATACAATGAAAATTGCACTTTTAGGATACGGAAAAATGGGTCAAACCATTGAAAGAATTGCACTGGAAAGAGGTCACGAAATTGTTTTGAAAAAAGATGAATTCAATACCTACGAAGGTCTTTCGAATGCTGATGTTGCCATTGATTTTAGCATTCCAGCGGTTGCTGTAGAAAATATTTCAAGCTGTTTTTATGCCAATGTTCCTGTAATTTCGGGAACCACAGGCTGGTTAGACCGCTATGACGAAATGACAACACTTTGCCAAGAAAAAAAAGGAGCTTTTATTTCTAGTTCAAATTTCAGTTTGGGTGTGAATCTTTTTTTTGAACTCAATGAATATTTGGCAAAAATGATGTCAAAATTTAATTCATATACGGTCGATATGGAGGAAATTCATCATAATCAAAAACTAGATGCTCCAAGTGGAACTGCAATTTCATTAGCCAAAGGAGTTATCGAAAATAGTAATTTCACCAATTGGACGTTGGAAGAAGCAAAAGAAAATGAGATTCATATCGAAGCCGTAAGAACTGGCAATGTTCCCGGAACACATACGGTAACTTATAATTCTACGGTGGATACAATAGAAATAAAGCACACCGCTCACAATCGCGATGGTTTTGCTCTTGGAGCCGTAATTGCAGCCGAATGGATTGTTGGAAAACAAGGAATATTCACAATGAGAGACGTATTAAATTTAGAGTAAAGAAAATAGAATAAAGAGTATAGACTTGATGAGACATAATTATAAAAATTTGAAAATTTGGCAATTAGGTATTGAAATCGCAAATGATATTTCGGATATTTTGCTTGATTTTCCGAAACATGAGAAATATGATTTAAGTTCTCAAATTAGTCGTTGTTCAGTCTCTATGCCAAGTAATATTACTGAAGGTTCCTCGAGAACTGATAAATCTTTTAGTAATTTTATTGATTATTCTTTAGGTTCTTCTTTTGAATTGATAACACAATTGCTGGTAGCAAAACACCGAAAATATATAAATGAAATTACGTTTGAAAAACTTGAAAATAAAATTGAAAATTTCCAAAGAATGACAATGTCATTTCAAAATGGATTGAGTTAAATCTATTTTCTTTATTCTATTTTCTTTAATCTTTAAAAAAATAATTATGACAGCATATCAATGGTTTGTATTTTTCTTACTAGTACAAATAATTCACTTTTTAGGAACTTGGAAAATCTATGAAGCAGCCGGCAGAAAACGTTGGGAAGCTGCTATTCCAGTATATAACGCTATCGTTTTAATGAAAATTATTGGTCGCCCCACTTGGTGGACAGTTTTACTTTTCATTCCCATAATCAATCTGATTATGTTTCCTGTTATTTGGATTGAAACGTTGAGAAGTTTTGGTAAACGATCTTCTTTAGACACCTTTTTGGGAATTTTTACTTTGGGTTTCTACATATATTATATCAATTACACCCAAAAATTAAATTACATTTCTGACAGAAGTTTGAATCCAGAAAACAAAGCGGCCGACACTGTGAGTTCGTTACTTTTTGCCATAATTGTTGCTACATTTGTTCATACTTATTTCATTCAACCTTACACTATTCCAACTTCGTCTTTAGAAAAATCATTGTTAATAGGAGACTTTTTGTTTGTGAGTAAAATGAATTATGGAGCAAGAGTTCCTATGACTACTGTAGGTTTACCAATGGTTCACGATTCCATACCATTAACAAAAATGAAATCCTATTTGAATTGGCCACAACTGCCTTATTTGAGAATACCATCAATTCAGAAAATTGCAAAAAATGACATCGTGGTGTTCAATTGGCCTGTCGATACAGTTTACCGATTTTTTGATAGATCAGGTAGAAAAGCGGTTCTAAAACCCATTGACAAAAAATCGAATTATGTAAAAAGATGTCAAGGAACTCCTGGCGATAATTTAGAAATAAAAGACGGTTTTGTTTACATAGACGGAAAACCTTTGGTGTTACCAGAAAGAGCAAAATCGCAATACGAACATACTGTTTACGCTGCAAAAGGAGTTTCTAGCGAAGTTTTATTGACGACTGGATCTACAGAATTTAATAGAGTTTACATCTTAAAACCGAACAGCGAGGAACAAATTAATGCTGTTCAGCCTTACATTTTGAATGCTACTCAAAACCAAGACAAATCATTTACGGTAATGACTGGTTTTACTGGAATTCCGTTGAAAGTTATTGAAAGTTCTGGCATTTATGCTCAAGAAGTTTATGAAGCCAAAAACGATGTCAATTTGACTTTGAAAGCCGCCGAGGAATTGAGAAAAAACGCCACGATAGATTCGGTAGTACGATTTATTGCTAAAAAAACAGCTAATTTCGACAAAGGAATTTTTCCTCATAACACCAATTGGACTGTTGATAATTTTGGTCCAATATCAATTCCCGAACAAGGAAAAACAGTGCAACTGAACCAACAAAACTTGCCTCTTTACAAAAGAATAATTGAAAATTATGAAGGAAACACTTTAGAAAATGATGGTCAAACCATTAAAATAAATGGGGAAATTGCCAAATCTTACACTTTCAAACAAAATTATTATTGGATGATGGGAGACAATCGTCATCGCTCTGAAGACAGTCGTTATTGGGGTTTTGTTCCCGAAGATCACATCGTTGGAAAACCTATTTTTATTTGGATGAGTTGGGATACCAATGGCAAAGGATTGGGTAAAATTCGTTGGGAACGCTTATTTACAACCGTTGGTGGTGATGGGCAACCTCAATCTTATTTTCAATTTTTCTTGATTGCTTTGGTTGCCTTTTTTGTAGGAGACTATTTTTGGAAAAAAAGAAAAGCGAATAAAGTATAAATAAAAAGTTTCAAGTTTCAGGTTTCAAGTTTAAACCTGAAACCTGAAACCTGAAACTAAATGAAAAAAATAGTAATACATCCCTCCTATTTTCCTTCGATTAGTCATTGTGTTGCGATGGCTCAATCTGATAAAATTGTGTTTGAAATGGAGGATAATTTCCAAAAGCAAACCAATCGTAACAGAACTTATATCTATAGTCCCAATGGAATTCAGTTGTTGAATATTCCCGTAAAACATGTCCAGCAATTACATCAAAAAACAAAAGAAATCAGAATCGAAAATGATTTCAATTGGCAAAAACAGCATTTCAAATCATTAGAAGCTGCCTACAGAAGTTCGCCTTTTTTTGAATATTTTGAAGATGAAATACTTCCAATTTTCGAAAAGAAACATCAATTTTTAATGGATTTGAATTTTGAAACTATGGAATTTGTTGCAAAATGTTTGCGAATGAAATTGGATTATGAGAAGACGACAGAATACTTTCACGAAGTAGATTCGACTGCTGTTTTAGATTTCAGAACTTTGATTGACGGAAAAAAAGACAAATCTCAATTTGAAAGCTATACTCAAGTATTTGATGACAAACACGGATTCTTGAATAATTTGAGCGTTTTGGATTTAATTTTTAACGAAGGAAAATACGCTATGGATTATTTGAAAAGTCAGAAATTGGAAATCAAATAAGGGACAATCTTCACTATTCCATCGAAAGTTTCGCCATAATTGGATAATGATCGGAATTTTCGAAATCAGAAAAACTTTCAAATTTTTTGACTTTCATAGTATCATCAGCAAAAATATAGTCGATTCTGGCAGGATAATAACGAAACTTATAAGTGGCACCAAAACCAACACCTGCTTCTTCAAAACTATCTTTAAGTGAACCTTTAATATTTCGATACACATAAGAAAATGCACTGTTATTCATATCTCCGCAAATGATAATTGGATAAGAACAATCTTTTTTATGCTCTTTGATTAATTCTGCTTGTTGTTGTTGTTGCATAAATGCTTTACTTATTCTATTGAATAATTTTTCTGATTTTCCTTGATCGATGGCATCAATATTTTTTTCGTCGAGTTGTGAAACATCAGGCGAAATTTTAATAGATTGAAGGTGCATATTGTATACTCTAATGATGTCTTTTCCTTTTTTTATATCCACGAAAATAACATTATTATTGGAATTTGAAAACGCAATATTACCCTGATTGATAATTGGGAATTTAGAAAAAATGGCTTGTGCTGTTTTAATTTGATTGCCTTCCATCAAAATATATTTATGACTATACACTTTCAAATCAATTTCAGCAGAATTAGAATACTCCTGAATGCATAAAATATCTGGGTTTTTTTCATTGATAAAAGTTAAAATATCATCGGGGACATCATCTCTATCCAACCATTTGAAGACATTAAACAACCTTACATTATAACTCATTACGGTAAAATCTTTCTCGTTTTCGGGATAATCTGTAGCCGAAAATTTATAAAATTTATTAAAAAAAGTGATTCCCATTAAAAGTACCAAACCGGATAAAATCATTCTCTTTCGGAACTGAAATCCCCAATACAAGAAAAACAAACTGTTCAAAATAAAAAACAAAGGCATAAACAAGGTAAGAACAGACAAAAGCGGGAAAAATTTTGGGGCTAAGAAAGGTAAAAGGTAAGCAAGAAAAGTGGATACAGTAAGTACTATATTCAAAAAAAACATTAGTTTATTAAACCAAGAAAGGTTTTTCATTTTTGTATAATTTGATTGCCGAACTGAACACTAAATTCTTAACACTGATCACTTATTTTCCCGCTTTAAACAAAAATTCTTTTTCTTCTTTTGTCAAACAATCATAACCCGAACGACTTATTTTATCTAAAATCTCATCTATTTGCTGTTGCGTTTTGTCCTTAGTGACAATCTTTGAAGCCGAATTTACAGTAGGCTTTTTATAATTTCTATGCACCTTTTTGAAAGGAGTAGATGACTTTTTAGTGAACAAATTAACAAAAAAATCCAATACGTTTGAAACAATTTTACTCAAATCGGTTCCGTTTTGAAGTAATTTAATAAAAATAAAACCAAAAAAAGCACCAGCTAAATGCGCAATATGACCACCGGAATTCTCGGACCGAATTTGTAGTAAATCAATTAAGAGAATGACCACCGTTACATGCCAAAGTTTTACATTGCCAATAAACAATAACCTTACATTCATCAAAGGCTGATAAGTCGTAACCGCAACTAAAATCGCCATAATAGCTCCCGAAGCACCAACAATTGGTGAAATAATATTCATAAAATAAAAAGAAAAAACAAAAACTAGACCCGAAAAAATACCGGATAACAGGTACAATCCCAAAAGCTGTTTCTGATTGAAAAAAGTCAAAAACATCTGACTAGAAAAATTCAGAATGATTAAGTTGAAAAAAATATGAAATATGTCTGAATGAAAAAAAGAATAACTAATGATTGACCATGGTTTCCACAACAAATGCATTGGGTCGGAAGACAAACTGACATATTGCAGAAAATTGATGTCAATACCCACTAATCGCATCAATCCAAAAACCACATAAGAAACTAGAAAGCACCCAATATTCACGTAGATTAACTTTTGAGTTATTCCACCAAATTTATATTGTTGTTTTAAGTCGTCTATTATACTTGCCATTTTAGATTTAAGAATTTAGAATTTAGATTTTATCACAATAACTGAACACTAATCCCGAAGCATCAGGACTGAATACTGAACACTAATTATTAATTCCACCTATTTTTGTTAAACTGATTTTTCTTCCAAAACCACATCATTAAGAAACCGGTTATAGCTCCGCCAACGTGAGCAAAATGAGCGATTCCTGTACTTCCTGCTCCAAAAATAGAACTTCCTTTGAATCCTAAAAACAAATCGATGGCTAAAATTCCGGGTACAAAATATTTTGCTTTTATTGGAATTGGTATAAATAGCATTGCCAACTCCGCATTGGGAAACATAAAAGCAAAAGCAACCAATAATCCATAAACCGCTCCAGAAGCTCCTACGACAGTACCTTTAGAAATCATTGATGCTTCAACAATTGAATTGAATTGTTGTTGTGTGCAATTGGCTTTTTCCAGAATAGTGTTAATTTCTCCTGCCATCATCTGCCCTTTTTCATTAAACAATGAACTATAATCGGCATTCAATAAAAGATGAATTTCAGAAGACGATAATTTTAAATTAGCATCCGACAGTAAAAAATGTATCTCGTAGTAATTGACTCCTGTATGCAACAAAGCTGCTCCCAATCCGCAAGAAATATAGAAAAACAAGAATTTTTTTCCACCCCAAAAATGCTCCAAGGCACTTCCAAAAGAATACAGTGCAAACATATTGAATAAAATATGAGCCACATTTGGAAATGGCGCATGCATAAACATGTGAGTGATGAGTTGCCATCCTTTAAATTGATCATTTTCAGGATAATAAAGAGCAAAAAAATCATAAGATACTGGCACAAAATAGGAGCCAATAAAAAAGAGAATATTAATAATCAATAGTTGTTTTACAACTGGTGTGATATTCATCATAGTGCAAATTTTTTGTCTAAATCTTCCACACGCATAGTGATGAAAGTTGGTTTTTGAAATGGAGAAACATTGGGATCTTTACAAGCAAAAAGTCCGTTGACCAAGTTTTCCTGTTCTTTTTCGGTTAAATAAGTTCCTGTTTTTACGGCCAAACTTCGCGCCATCGACTTGGCAATGGTATCATTCTGACTGAAACTGCTTTCGGGAATTCCGTTGTGCAAATCACTCAAAAGTTGTTCCAAAACTATCGAAGCTTCACTTTCGGAAACATTGACAGGCAATCCTGAAATAACAACGCTATCCTCGTTGGTTTCTTCAAATACAAAACCTGTATTGGTCAGTGACGGTTTCAATTCGGAAATTAATTGCATTTCATCATTCGAAAAATACAAATGCAAGGGAAACAACAATTGCTGGCTTGAAGCCAAATTGACTGTAATATTAGTGAGAAATTGTTCGTATAAAATCCGCTGATGTGCTCGTTGCTGATCCATAATAATCATTCCTGATTTTATCGGATTTACTATGTATTTTTTGTGAATTTGATAGGTTTTATGAACCGCCTGTTCTACTTCGTCATTGTTGAATAAAGAAGAAGTTACCGTTTCATTTTCGAAATTTATTGTATCAATTTCCTCTAAATCCTGCTTTAAACCCACGTACAAATTTTCCCAATTCGAAATCGGTTCTGGTCTTCTGTAATTGGAATTCGTATTTGCAAAATGTTTGTTGGGTTTATCAGTTTCCGAAAACGGATTAAAACTACCATCCACCTGAATTGTTGGCGTTTCTATGTTCAAATCTTTGTAATGATACGGCGTGTCCAAATTAGCATCGCGCTCAAAATCCAAAACGGGCGCCACATTAAATTGTCCTAAACTGTGTTTTATTGAAGCCCGCAAAATAGCATACAAAGCCGACTCATCGTCAAATTTAATCTCAGTTTTGGTGGGATGAATATTAATATCTATAGTATTTGGCGGCACTTGAAGGTAAAGAAAATAACTGGGTTGTGCGCCATCTTTGAGCAAACCATCGTAAGCTGCCATCACAGCGTGATGCAAATAACCACTTTTTATAAATCGATCATTGACAAAGAAAAACTGCTCGCCTCGATTTTTCTTAGCAAATTCTGGCTTGCAAACAAAACCTTGTATGTTTACAATCTCTGTTTCTTCGTTAACAGGTACTAATTTTTCATTGGTTTTACCCGAAAAAACATTTACAATTCGTTGCCTCAAACTCGATGGAGGCAAATTGAACATTTCGCTTCCGTTGTGGTAAAACGTAAAATAGATTTGGGGGTGTGCCAAAGCCACTCTCTGAAATTCATCAACAATATGACGGTATTCCACAGTATCCGATTTTAAGAAATTACGACGAGCCGGAATATTAAAAAATAAATTTTTCACAGCAAACGAAGTTCCTTTTGGCAAAACGGCGACATCTTGTGTCACAAACTTACTGCCCTCAATAACAATATGAGTCCCAAGTTCTTCTTGATCTTGCTTGGTTTTCATTTCGACGTGAGCAATCGCCGCAATCGATGCTAATGCTTCACCACGAAACCCTTTGGTATGCAATGAAAATAAATCTTCGGCTTGGCGAATTTTAGAAGTGGCGTGACGTTCAAAGCACAGACGTGCATCGGTAACGCTCATTCCTTTTCCGTTATCAATCACTTGAACTAATGATTTTCCAGCGTCTTTCAAAATTAATTTAATGTCATTCGCTCCAGCATCGACTGCATTTTCTAGTAATTCTTTGACTACCGAAGCAGGTCGTTGAACGACTTCTCCAGCTGCAATTTGATTAGCAACGTGATCAGGAAGCAATTGAATAATACTTGGCATTAAAAAAATGGTTTAAAGTTTAAGGTTTAAAGTTTAAACCCAAAGTTTACAAATTTAAGTAATTTCTATTGGGATTACTACCTAAATTATTTATAAAAAACAAAAAACCTATACCGTCAAATGAATAGTATAGGTTTCAATAATTCTAAATATATTTTTATTCTTCAATCATCGTCAAACCTTCAATTTGCAAAGGTCCTGTCGATAATAATTGGTGATTTTTATGTTGACTAAATGAGGCTTGATATCTCAAATATGCCATTTTAATGGCTGCAATGGCTGCTTCTGTTCCTTTGTTCCCGTGTTTTCCGCCACTTCTATCAATGGATTGTTGCATAGTATCATCGGTCAAAACGCAAAAAATAACTGGAATATCAGTTTCTACATTCAAATCTTTTATCCCTTGTGAAACCGCTTCACATACAAAATCAAAATGCTTGGTTTCGCCTTGAATTACACAGCCAATTGCGATTACAGCATCAACATTCTGAGTTTGTAACATTTTTTTCGCCCCGTAAATGAGTTCAAAACTCCCTGGAACATTCCATCGAATGATGTGTTCAGATGGCACTTCGTTTTCTAAAAGCCCTTTAATCGCTCCAAAACAAAGTCCTTCGGTTATGTTGTCGTTCCATTCTGAAACAACAATCCCAAATCGAAAATTTTTCGCGTTTGGGATTGAATTTTTATCGTATTCGGATAAATTTTTATTTATAGTTGCCATTTTTTTTTAAAATATTAGAGTTAAGATTTTAGATTGTTAAATATACGAAATCTAAAATCTAAAATCTGCAATCTCAAAATATATTATTGCGCTAATCCAATTAATACATCAATTGTGGCCGCTTCTGGCGAAGCATCAAAATTATCTTTAATATCGGTAAAATATTTCAATGCTTCTTCCTTATTTCCTATGGTCAAAGCAGTTTTACCTGCTTTCAACAAGAAACGTGGTGTGGTAAAATCATTTTTATCTGATTCTGCAGCTTTCACATAGTTTTCTAAAGCTTCTTTAGGCTGATTTTTTTGTGAATAGGCATCTCCTATTGCTCCTTTTGCCATAGCATTCAAAACCACATCTTCAGATTTAAATTTTCCTAAGTAGTCAATAGCTTCGGTGTATTTTCCAGTATTTAAATAGGCCACACCCGCATAATAATTGGCGAGATTTCCAGCATCGGTTCCTGAATATTCGTCGGCGATTTTTATAAATCCAAATTTGCCTTCTGATCCATTTAATGATAACTTATATAAGGAATCGCTAGCAACTCCATCTGTGGCTTTTTGAAAATTTTGCTGTGCAATAAACATTTCATTTGCGGCCTCTTCTTGTTTTGGCGCAGACACAAATTTTTGGTATGCTAAATAGCCAACGGTTACTAGTGCAATAGCACCAACAAATCCTATAATAATTCTTTGATTTTTGGCTACAAAGTCTTCTGTTTTTGACGCCGACGCATCCAATGTAGAGAAAACTTCTGCAGTTGTACTATTTTTTTCTAGTACTGAGATATCTTCAGTAACTTCGGTAACTTCTTTTTCTTTTGCTGGTTTGTATCCTCTTTTATTATAAGTAGCCATTTAATTTTAATTTAGTGAGCCGCAAAAATAAAATTTTTATTCATATCGTCATAAAAAAATTGGCTTTATATTTAAATAAAATTGCATAATCTTTTATTTTAGTATTCCTTTCTTTGTGTTTGAAAAATATTTAGCATCTGAAAATGCCTAAAAGTAAATTTTATCGATAATTTTCGATAATTTGCACCCTCTTAAAAAAACAATCTGAAAGCACAAATTTTCAATTCCAGCGAGACTTAAAATGTATTTAAAAAAAATTTCATTATTCAATTACAAAAATTTTTCTGAAGCGGATTTCGAATTTGTGGGCAAAATAAATTGTTTTGTAGGCAAGAACGGAATTGGTAAAACCAATGTGCTGGATGCAATCTACCATTTGTCTTATGGCAAAAGCTATTTCAACCCATTAGCGGTGCAAAATATCAAACACGGAGAAGAATTTTTTGTCATCGATGGTGAATTTGAAATCAACGAAAGAAACGAGCAAATCGTTTGTAGCCTTAAGAAGGGACAGAAAAAGATTTTGAAACGCAACGGAAAAATTTATGATAAATTTTCGGAACACATTGGCTTTATTCCTTTGGTAATTATTTCGCCCGCAGATACAGATTTGATTGTAGAAGGAAGCGAAACTCGCAGAAAATTCATGGACAGTGTTATTTCGCAATTGGATTCTCATTACCTCAAACAACTCATACAATACCAAAAAGTGATGAGTCAGCGCAATGCTTTGTTGAAATATTTTGCATTGAATTTTGTTTTCGACAACGACACGCTTTCTATTTATAATGAACAACTCGACACTTTTGGAAAATACATTTTCGAAAAGAGAAAAGATTTTATCGAACAGTTCATCCCGATTTTCAATACGCATCATCAAGCCATCACAGATTCACAAGAAACGGTTCAATTGGTTTATGAAAGTCATTTATTCGAAAATAATTTACTTACCCTTTTAGAAGAAAACATAAACAAAGACAGAGCTTTGCATTACACTAGCGTTGGAATTCACAAAGATGATTTGTCGTTTGAAATTGACAACTATCCCATCAAGAAATTTGGTTCTCAAGGGCAACAAAAATCATTTTTAATCGCTTTAAAACTGGCACAATTTGAATTTCTAAAAACGCAAAGTGGTTTGAAACCCATTTTATTATTCGATGATATTTTCGACAAACTAGACGAAAGTCGTGTTGCCAAAATAATAGAAATGGTGAACAGCGATACTTTTGGGCAATTATTTATTTCGGACACACATCCTGAAAGAACGGAGAAAATTGTAAAATCGACCCATCAAACGTACAAAATATTTAACTTGTAATTTGAAGAAAAAAAAGGTTAATTTGTAAAAAAAAAAAATGATAATGAATAAACTAACTATACGAAAAATAGCGCTTACTTTCCTTTTTATTTTGTTGCTTTTATGTCAATTTTTAATCTTTAGATCGTGGTTTTCTCATCATAATACGCAAGAAAACCTATCAAAATCATTTGATGAAATTATAAAACCCAATCAATCTTTGTTTTATTCTAATGAAGCAATAAATAATTTTGTAAATGCAGAAATTAGTTTTAATGAATATTTACAAAGCCGTGATCCAAAATTTTTAAAAGACTATCAATTTTCTATAGACAATATGTCGATTTATTTAGACAGTTTGAGTGCTTTATCTAAAACAGATAAAGATTTTTCTAAGATCATAAAAGCCAAAAAAAGTGCAGAAAAAAAGGTTAGTCTTCTACAAGAACAACTAGATGCCTTAATTAATCAAAAAATTGCTGGCGAAAGTGTTACGAGTTCTCTTAATTTTAAAATTCAAAAATATGATTATGACAAAGTTTTAAGTTCTATAACTTATGACACTGTTCAAAAAATCACTGAATCAAAGAAAAAAAGTCTTTTTGGAAGAATTGGTAATGCATTATCGGGAAAAAAAGACGTAGAAAAACAAGAAGTACAATCGACCATAAAAATGGTTTTTAATAATCAAGTAAGATCGGGAACTTTTGAGGAACAATTGCGAAACACATTTAAATTAACTGAGGATTATTATAACAATAATTTTAAAAAATTAAGAAATACCTATACTAATTTAAAAAAATCTGATACTAATTTATTAAAAATTAATAAGCTCATTTTAAAAAAGAGTCAGGAAATTTTACAATTTTATTCAAAATCCGCACAAGAAGCTACAGTTCTAAACTATGTCAATTCGACAAAAAAATACAATTCAGACAGTAGAGACCAAGAGGGAACTATTTTGACCCTATTGGTATTAATGGGCATTACTACAATTTTGCTACTCTTATATACAGTATATGCTTATCTAAAAGAAATTGAAATAGCAAAAGCAAAAGCTATTGTTGATAAAAATTTGGATAAAAAAAATCAATTAATAGGCATGTTGAGTCACGAAATGAGGGCTCCATTAAATATTATTTCAAATTACTCGAATAAACTTAAAAAAAGCAACCAAAATTCAGACTTAGATCCTACAATAAATTCTATAGAATTTGCATCAAATTCACTTCAAATTACAGTGAGTCAAATATTAGACTTTATTAAAAATGAAAACAATAAGCTGAAGCTTTATAACACTAAAATAAATTTAATAAAAGAAATACAGCCAATTGTTGAATCCTTGAAATCAATGTCTGAGGTGAAAAATATTGCAATTATTTCACATCTTGACAAAAGTTTGGATACCAATGTTTGGGGAGATAATGTAAAAATCCATCAATTGTTTTACAACTTCATTGTAAACGCAATAAAATTTACCAAAGAAGGTTCGATAACTGTAAACGCAAGTTTAACAACTATTGAAAATAAGTACCGACTTGATGTATCAATTTTAGATACAGGAGTTGGAATTCCGCAAGAAGATATTAAAAATATTTTTGAAAAATTTTATCAAAGCGAAAAACACAAGGACCAATCCTCTAAAGGAGCAGGTTTAGGGCTAGATTTATGCAAAAACATTGTAGAAATGCATCATGGAACAATCCATGTTACAAGCGAATTAAATAAGGGCACTGAAATTTCATTCTTCTTACTGTTTGATAAACTAGATGCTGACCATGAGACGTATCAAACTCAATTAGAAAACAAATTTAAAAATCAAAAAATTAAAATAGCCATTGTAGATGACGATTCAATCATGTTGGGAATAATGAAAAGATTAGTTTCTAAAGTGGGGTTTGAAGCAATTACTTACAATAGAGCACCAGAAATAAAGGAATATTTAAATCATAATGTAGTAGATGCTATTATTACCGACATTCAAATTTTTGACTATTCTGGAATCGAATTATTCAAGGATATTAAGAAAATAAACAATGCAAACAATACAAAACCGATAGTGGCCATCACAGGAGATCCCTATTTATATTCCACTGAAGATCAAAATTTGGGCTTTGATGAAATCATTATTAAACCGATAAATAAAGAAGAATTTTATCAAAAACTATTAAAGATTCTCTAACAAAACCTTTTATTAATTGAAATAAAAGTTGCTTATAAAAAACGTTATTTTAAATCCATACTATTCAATATTATTTTAAAACAAAGTGCAACAATACCAAAAGGGAATTTCATAATTTAGCCTATTGTATTTAAATCCTTAAAATCATGAAATTTAGACCATTATTATTGGTACTTTTTTTTGTCACAATTAGTTCCTGTAAGGGACAAACATCAAAGAATATTAATAGTGTTTCTCCGGAAATTTTCGCAAAAAAAATAAACGAAACTCCAAAAGCCCAGATTCTAGATGTAAGAACTCCTGAAGAGTTTGATTCAGAAAAAATTGATAACGCAATAAATGCCAATTGGCTTGGTGACAGTTTTGTTACCGATATTGCAAAATTGGACAAATCAAAACCTGTTTTCGTTTATTGCAAAAGTGGTGGAAGAAGTTCAAAAGCTGCTGCAAAATTAGCCGAATTAGGTTTTACAAACATCTACGAATTACAAGGAGGAATCTTGAAATGGGATGCTGCAGGCTTGACTAAACCAAGTGAGAAAATCATAGGTATATGTAATCAGGAATATACTGAATTATTAAAAACCGACAAAAAAGTATTGATTGATTTTTATGCCAAATGGTGTGCGCCTTGCAAAAAAATGGCTCCCTATCTTGATCAAATGCAAAAAGATATGGCAGACAAAGTGGTTATCATCCGTTTAGACGCAGATGAAAATAAAACGTTGATAAAAGAAATGAAAATCGATGAACTTCCTACTCTCCTATTATATGAAAACAAGAAATTGAAATGGAAAAATTCGGGTTATATTAGCGAAGAAGATTTGAAAAAACAATTGCAATAATCAACCAAATATGCTTTCAAAAGACAGTTTACAATTTCTTGACGATTTAAAAGCCAACAACAATAGGGATTGGTTTTTGAATAATAAAAAACGCTACGAAGTTTTCAAAAAAGACTATCAACAATTGGTTGGGGATTTTCTGGATGCGATGAAACCACTTGACCCATCGCTAGAAATGCTTGAAGTGAAAAATTGTACTTTCAGAATCAATCGAGACATCCGATTTTCGAAAGATAAATCGCCTTATAAAGACCATATTGGAGTTTGGATGTCAAGCGGATCCAAAGGGATGAATCGGTCAGGATATTACATACACATTGCTCGAACTGGCAGTTTTGTAGCTGGCGGATTTTATTGTCCAGAAGCCGAAGATTTGAAAAAAGTACGCAAAGAAATTGCTTATTTCCACGAAGATTTGGAAGAAATTCTTAACGAAAAAACATTTAAAAAAGAATTTGGAGATTTTGATCGAAATGAAACCAACGTTCTAAAAAATCCTCCACGAGGTTACGAAAAAGACCATCCTGCCATTGAATTATTGAAATTGAAAAGCTTTGAAACTTCTCAGAAATTCGATGTCGAGGAAGTAACCAATAAAGATTTTGTGTCCAAAATGTCAAAGAAATTAATCGTGTTGAAACCATTGAACGAATTCATAAATCGGGCATTAACAGCTGAACAATAATATAAATAAAGGAAAGATGCTTTCTTATGGAAATTCAAACTAATTTTTCTCTAAAAAACTACAACACGTTTGGCATAGAAGCCAAAGCAAAACAGTTTGTTGCCGTTCATTCAGTAACTGAATTAAGAAACATTTTAGAAGAAAATAAATCCGAAAAAAAGTTTATTTTGGGTGGTGGAAGCAATATGCTTTTGACCAAAGACATTGAAGCGTTAGTTATTCATATCGATTTAAAAGGCAAAAAAATCATCCAAGAAGACGACGATTTTGTTTGGGTAGAAAGTCAAGCTGGCGAAAACTGGCATGAATTTGTTATTTGGACGATAGACCAAAACTTAGGCGGACTGGAAAATATGTCCTTGATTCCGGGAAATGTGGGAACAACCCCTGTTCAAAACATTGGCGCTTATGGCACCGAAATCAAAGATACTTTTTATTCTTGTGAAGCGATGAGTATTGAAAATCAGGAAATAAGAAGCTTTTCAAACTCAGAATGTCATTTTGGTTATCGGGAAAGTGTTTTCAAAAACGAGGCAAAAAACCAATACATTATCACATCGGTAATTTTCAAATTGACGAAAAGGAATCATAAAATCAATACTTCCTATGGTGATATTACGGCTGAATTAGCTAAAAATAACATTACTAATCCAACTCTAAAGGACGTAAGTAATGCAGTAATTTCCATTCGGCAAAGCAAATTACCCGACCCAAAAGAACTGGGAAACAGTGGTAGTTTTTTTAAAAACCCAATACTTTTGAAATCCGATTTCAAGAAGATTCATCAAAAATTTCCAGCAATGAAATTTTATGAAATCTCAGCTACCGAAGTCAAAGTTCCTGCAGGTTGGCTCATAGAACAAGCAGGTTTCAAGGGAAAACGTTTTGGCGATGCGGGAATTCACAAAAATCAGGCTTTGGTTTTAGTCAATTATGGCAAGGCAACTGGACAGGAGATTTTGGATGTTTCCAAGGATATACAAGATACTATTTTCAAAACTTTTGGTATTCATATAGAAGCAGAAGTAAACGTGATTTAGAGTCAAAATTGAAGATTTTAGATTTTAGATTTTAGATTTGAATAATCCGAAACTAATTGCTAATTATCGATGGTTTATTGACAATGGATAATTACCTTTGTACCCATTTTAAAAGAAGCCAAGCCTATATGTTACTCTTTACTTTATATTTTTTTATTGTTGTAGTTGTCCTACAACTTGCGTATTATCTGATTGTTTTTGGAAAATTTGCTTTCGCCAAAGCACAGAAATCAAATCCGAAAAGAATCTCTATTTCTGTGATTGTTTGCGCCAAAAATGAAGGAGAAAATGTGGCCAAATACATTCCATTACTAGCCGAACAAGAGTATCCCGATTTTGAAATTATCCTGATTGACGATGCTTCTAGCGACAACACATTAGAAATTTTTGAAGAATTCGAAAAACAATATTCCAATATTAGATTGGTAAAAGTAAAAAACAACGAAGCCTTTTGGGGAAATAAAAAATATGCGCTGACCCTTGGAATAAAATCCTCGAAAAAAGACTATTTGATTTTTACAGATGCAAATTGTTATCCCGTTTCTAAAGACTGGATTACTAATATGAGCTCTCAATTTACGATGCAAAAAACCATCGTTTTGGGGTATGGAGGGTACGAAAAAGTAGCCAATTCATTCCTGAATAAAATCATCCGTTTTGAGACACTTTTAACGGCAGTTCAATATTTTTCTTGGGCAAAAACAGGAAAACCGTATATGGGAATTGGTCGCAATTTGGCCTACAAAAAGGATGAGTTTTTCAATGTAAACGGTTTTATCAATCACATTCAGGTGCGTTCTGGCGATGATGATTTATTTATCAATCAGGTGGCGACAAGCAAGAATACCGCTATTTGTTATTCACCTGAAAGTTTTACCTATTCGGAGCCCAAAAAATCCTTCAAAGGTTGGTTTACCCAAAAAAGAAGACACGTTTCTACAGCGAAATTTTACAAACCTTTCGATAGATTTCAACTGGGAGTTTTTTATGTTTCACAGTTGTTGTTTTTGATTTTAGCTGTTATTTTATTAGCGTTTCAATACCAATGGATCATCGTTTTAAGTTTGGTTGGTTTCCGTTATTTATTCACTTGGATTACCTTAGGATTTTCGGCAGGGAAATTAAAGGAAAAAGATGTGATGTATTGGTTTCCCATTATTGAAATTGTGCTTATCTTCACGCAATTAAATGTGTTCATCACCAATCTTTTCTCAAAACCTGTGTATTGGAAATAAATCAACAAATAGAAAAAGCAAAAAAAGGCGATCAAGCAGCATTCACATTTCTATTGAACTTTTATTGGAATGAAGTATATGGTTTTATGCTCAAACGCACCGAAAATGAAACCAATGCCGAAGATATTACCATAGAAACCTTTTCGAAAGCCTTCGACAAAATAGCCCTTTACAATCCTGAATTTCAGTTCAATACTTGGCTGATTGCCATTGCCAAAAATGTTCACATCGATTTACTACGAAAAAAGAAAGCGAGTCTTTTCGTAGAAATTACTGAAGACGAAGACCAGCAAGCCTACAATATTGCTGACACCACTCCATCGGCAGAAGACGAATTGATTACCGAACAAAACCTTTCGCAGTTGTTACAATTCATTAAAAAACTCAAACCGCATTATCAAGAGGTAATCCAACTGCGTTATTTTCAGGAAATGAGTTATCAGGAAATTGCCAACAAAATTGATGAACCGCTGAGCAATGTCAAAATTAAACTCCTTCGCGCCAAAAAATTATTAGCAGAAATCATTCAAGATAACCGATAATTTATGTCCAACTTTCAACAAAATACCATCCTCGAAGACGAGTTTGTGCTACTTCGCCCCTTACAAGAATCTGATGTTGATAATTTATTAGAAATTGCTATCAACGAACCCGAAACTTGGGAATATTCGTTGGTTCGTGCCAATGGAAAGGAAAATTTAGAAAATTATATTCAATTGGCTCTAAAAGCAAGAGAAAACAAAACCGAATTTCCTTTTATCGTTTTCGACAAAAAATCAGGAAAATATGCTGGAAGCACCCGTTTTTATGACATTCAATTGCCGTTCAAAACCCTTCAATTGGGTTATACTTGGTACGGAAAAGATTTCCGTGGAACTGGATTAAACAAACATTGTAAATTTTTACTGTTACAATTTGCCTTCGAAACTCTTGGAATGGAACGTGTGGAATTTCGTGCCGACAACAACAATCAACGCAGCATTGCAGCAATGAAAAGCATCGGTTGCAAAGTAGAAGGTGTTTTGCGGAATCACATGACCACTTTTGGTAGCGAAGCTCGACGGGATAGTATTATTTTAAGTATTCTAAAAGACGAATGGTTTGGTGAAGTAAAAGCAAATTTAGAAGCGAAATTATGACAATTTGAATCCTAATTTATAGCACTAAATCCGAAAGTAGAAACACTTCTTTACTCCTTTTAACTCCATTTACAATCCGCACCACATTATGGGTACCTTCGTTATCAGCAAGCGATTTGATGATCGTTATAAATTTGTTTTCACTTCCCGAAAAGGAAAAACTATTTTCACGAGTCCTGCAATGGAACTCAAGATGGATTGTGAAGACAGCATTGAAGCCATAAAAGCAAACATCGAAAAATACACTTACGTGAAAGCTAGGGCTGCCAACGGGAAGTATTTTTTTAAGATGATGCTCGAAGAAACGGTAATTGCCACCAGCCGAAAATACACCACGCCCCTATTACTCGAAAAAGGCATCGATGAAATCATTCGCACTGCCGTAAAATCGGATGTTTTGGATTTTACGATGAATGAGTTTGTGTTTGAGGATTAGATGTTGAGCGAGTGCTAATAGCTTTGAATCAATACGTCAGTCGGAATATTTAATTCATTGTGCAATTGTCTTATCATTTCTAATGATAATTTTCTTTTTCGGCTTAGTATTTCGCTAGCACGACTTTTAAAACCTACAATTTTTGCTAAATCATTTTGACTGTATCCCATTTGTTCCATCCTGAATTTTATAGCTTCAATTGGATCGGGCAAATCAATCGGGAAATGTTCGTTTTCATATTGGTCAATCAACATTCCTAAAAGTTCCAATTCGTCGCCTTCTTCCGTTCCTCTTTTAGAATCAAAAATTACTTCAAGTCTTTCTAATGCTTGATTGTAATCGTTTTCTGTTTTAATAAGATTGATGTTCATAAATTAAATGGTGTTAGCGTTTTGGATTTTAGGTTGATTGAATTTGTGACAACAGCTGTTATGCCTTCACACATTTTTTCGCATTTTATTTAAAGCGTTTGCGTTTCCTGATTATAATTGTAGCAACTTGAAATATTCCAACAATTAGTATAAACAAAATGCTAATTTATAATTTTTTGTTTTAAAATCATTTATTATTTACCAAAAGACCTCGAAAAATTGAAGGTTTTTGTTTTTGAATATTTACTGAAATTATCTGTATTTTTTTTTATTTATAATTAGATTATTAGTTTTTTTATTCTAAATTTGTAACCAATGTATAAGGTTAAACTACTTGGTTATGAAAGAATATTTAACACTTTCCGAAGCTGCGGAATTGATTGGTAAAAGCAAAGAAACTTTAAGACGTTGGGATAGAGAAGGTAAATTGTCAGCAGTTCGTGAACCTATGAGTAATTATAGAGTTTATCATAAAGAACAGGTTGAAACTCTATTTGTTGATTTTTTAATTCAAAACGATACAGTTGAAACGACTTCAAATTTTGTTGAACCGCATAATGATTATACAGTTTTAGAATTATTTGCTGGAGCTGGTGGTTTGGCTGTAGGTATGGAAAAAGCAGGTTTGAAATGCGTAGCTTTAAATGAAATTGATAAATGGGCTTGCCAAACTTTAAGAAATAATCGTCCTAATTGGAATGTATTGGAAGGCGATATAAAATCATTTGATTTCTTTGAATATCATAATAAAGTCGATGTTGTAACTGGTGGATTTCCTTGTCAAGCATTTAGTTATGCTGGAAAAAAATTAGGTTTAGCTGACGCTCGTGGAACTTTATTTTACGAATTTGCAAGAGTTGTAAAAGAAGTAAATCCGCCAATTTGCATAGGAGAAAACGTTCGTGGGTTATTGAGTCATGAAAATGGAAAAACATTACAAGGTATGATTTCAATTTTAGATGAAATTGGTTATAATGTCGTTCCTGTTCAAGTTCTTAAAGCAATTAATTTTAATGTTCCTCAAAAAAGAGAACGTTTAATAGTTGTTGGAATTAGAAAAGATATTGATATAAAATATGATTATCCGATTACCTATAAAAAAATTTATAACTTAAAAGATGCTCTTAAAAAAGGAGATTTATTTGATTGCAATGTTCCAAAATCGGAAGGTTCGAAATATCCAAAAAGCAAAATTGATGTTTTAGATTTAGTTCCTCAAAAAGGGTATTGGAGAGATTTACCTTTAGACATACAGAAGGAATTTATGGGCGGAAGCTTCCATCTTGGTGGTGGAAAAACTGGAATAGCTAGAAGAATTGGTTGGGACGAACCTTGTTTAACACTAACTTGTAGTCCAGCTCAAAAACAAACCGAACGATGTCATCCTGAGGAAACCCGACCTTTTACTGTTCGAGAATATGCTAGAATTCAAACTTTTCCAGATGATTGGAAATTTGAAGGTTCTGTTGCACAACAATACAAGCAAATTGGAAACGCAGTTCCTGTTAATTTAGGAAAAGAAGTTGGTTATTCGATAGTCAAGTTTTTGAATAAATATTATAATTTATCGAAACCGAGATAATAACTATAATTTTCAAAAGTAATTTGGTCTAAAATTGTTCTTTTTGAAGTTTTAATTTCTGATTTTATTTCGTTCAAAGCAGAATTTTCTTTGACAATATTGCTCTTTTCAATAGAATTCAAATGATCGTTTATTGCCAAAGGCAAAGCTTCATATAATTGAAAAAGCGCATTTTCTTTACCAGAGAGTAAAGAATAAAATTGATCACCAGAAATTTTATAAACTCGGCTGTGACTATATTCTTTGCCGTTTATATCTCCTTTCCATAATTCACAGAAACTTCCTTTCGCAAGTATTTGAACCCAATAACATTTGGATTTTTTGTAGTCATTAGCATAGTCGCTTAATTTTTGAAATAAACTTTCTGCCGAACTACTATTCATTGTATTATGTTTGTTTTTAATATCTGCAAACAAAGTATTATCATTAGCTTTTATATCATAACCACTTAAATTCCCAACTTCGAATCCCTTAATTCCTCCCAAAATTTGCTCATGAAAAGTTCCGATGGAATTATTTATTGATTTGTCAATTTGTCTCAAAATTTCTGCCTGAATAAGACTTTCTTCATCAATAGTATTGAATTTAGCATCAAAAGTTAATTTTATAGTATCAACTTTGTTGCTGTAAAAGTTCTTTTTAGAAATATTATTTTTGGCTTTCAAATAATCCTTATGAAGATTGGCGACACATTTAATTAAATGTTCATCTGATATAAAGTCAACATACTTATTTTTCATGAAAATTCAGATTTTGTTTTGATTCGCTAAATTATGCTTTTATTTATTACAATTTTAAAAAATAAATTTTTTAAAACTTTGAATTGGTTTATCCTTTTATAACGCATTTTTTATCAAATAAAATACCCCAAAATAGTATAAAACTTTTTTGGGGTAATTCTAATGTATTGTCGAAATGTTTGCTTTTCTTTAGTTGGCTACCAATTGACCAACTTTATTCCATTTAGGATCTATTTCTAAAGCAACTGCAATATAAACTCCTTTTTTAGATGAATTTAATACCGTTCCTTTATTCAGTTGAGCGTTAATTTCACTTGGAGTCAAATTATAAATTGCACCTGTAATTGGATCAATAATTAGTCCAATTAAACCGCCGAGGAAAATATTCCCCAAGTACCAAGCATTAAATTTTTTTGTTAAACTTGTGTTATAAGTTTGATACCCGTCTAACTTAATCTGAACATCATGCTCACTGTTTCTAGCGAGTTTTATTTCAAATGGTGTTTTTCCAACTTCTACTTCATCAATAAAAATAGTAGCTGATGAAGGATTGCTATCAAACCTTACATTTTGTTTGGAACCTGAAACAATAGTTGCACAACTAGACAATAATAAAGACGATGATAACAAATAAGCGTAAATAGTTTTTTTCATTTTGTAAATAGGTTAAGGTTAATTAATTTGTACTTGATATTGATTTAATTTTGATACATCGCCTTCGTAAAAATAAAATTCTACAGTAATTCTATAACAACTACTCCATATATCTGGTGTAGATTTTTCTACTACTTTAACAATATTTGCACCATTTGCTCTGGCCAATTTTCTTGCACTAATCAAATTAGTATTAAAATCACAATTGGTAGAAAATCCACTGTCTCCATATTTTGCTTGCCCAAGTTTTTTTGCTCCTTCGGGAACTTTGTTTAATAAATCTAAAAAAGCAACTTTATCTTCAATCGTCAAAGGTTTATTTTGACTTGTAAAACTTGATGAAATACTTGATGAGCAGCTTACAAGTAAAAGCGGTAACATTAAAATAAATAATCTTTTCATTTGGGTTGGTTTAGTTTTTTTTAAACTTTAATTTTTAAAATAGAAATTTTGTAATTGAAAATCATTAATCTGTTGATAATTAGCTAACTACTTTATAACACAAATTTTGTAATAATTATCGAGCAAATGTATGTCTTTGTTTTTTTAATTTAAAAGGTTTTTAAGGAAAATTTTAAAAAAAAAAGGACGTCCCTAAAGACATCCTTTCCTATTAAAATCAACTATTGTTTCTAATTTTCTAAAGGTAAGAATCCGTAGGTTTTAGAATAATTCAACATTTGTTCCGCAAATGTCTTAGGTTGTGTTACTTCAATTGAAATTATTTCTCCTTTGGCATCTACTTTTGGAACCAAAACCGGATTTACAAAACCACTGTAAGGAGCAGAAGCAAATTGTTTGTTTCTTTCTAAGACTTCGGCATGTATTTTTTGATTGACTTTTACACCATAATTTTCAACTAAGGCTTTCCCTGCTTCATAATCGCCTTCGGATTTGATGCGTTGAATTTCACGTAACAATTGCCCAAATAAATCGTGTAGTTTGTCGTAATCTGTAATATTAAAATACGTTTTTCCGTTGCGAGTCAATTGCTCAATTACATTGTCTTTTTTTCCTTTTTCGAAAACCCAAGCACTCACATATTGACGGTTTCTCATGTGAGCTTCCTCGATGTTAGCTCCCGGTTCTAAACGAACAAGTTGAGTCATCAATCCATTACGTATATAACTGTCATACGATTCCATTCCTAGTTTTTTCCAATCGTCAACCAGACCTAGTTCTTGTATTTTTGGATTGAACACAAAATACAAACCTACTAAATCGGCTCTTCCTTCTTCGAGAGTCGAAGCATAACTTTTCAAGGTTTCTTTTGGTGTTCCCACGCCAGGATTTATTTGCCCTGAGGCGTGACCAATTACTTCATGCAAAGCGGTATGCAATTTATCACCTAATTCTGCATATTTTTGGGCTAAAGCAATTTCTTCGGCATCGTTTGCAAATTCTTGCAATCTTCCTTTTCCACCTGCATTATTATAAGAGTCAATAATATTTCCTAATGAAACTGATTTTGAACCGTGTTCAGCACGAATCCAATCGGAGTTCGGAAGGTTTACACCAATTGGAGTCGCAGGAGATGAATCGCCGGATTCGCCAGCAACAACAACGGTTTTATAGGATACACCAACCACATTTTTCTTTTTATTTTCAGGAATCAAAGGCGAATTATCTTCAAACCATTGGGCATTTTTTGAAATCACTTCCATCTTTTTAGACATGTCAAAGTCTTTGATTTGGACGATGCTTTCATACGAACCTCGATATCCCAACGGATCATTATAAACTTCGATAAAACTGTTTATATAATCAATATTTCCCTCTGTAGCCTGTGACCAAGCGATGTTGTAATCATCCCAAGTTTTTAAACTTCCTGATTTGTAATAACTGATAAGCAAACCAATAGCATCTCCTTGTTTTTTGTTTTCGGCAACAGTTTGTGCTTTCTCCAACCAATAAACGATTTTGTCGATGGCTGCTCCATACATTCCGCCACTTTTCCAAACTTTTTCTTCTAACTGACCATTAGAATTGCGAACTAATTTGGAATTTAAACCGAACGAATACGGTCTTTTGGCATCAGGAGTTTTTTTCTTGGCATAAAAAGCTTCTACTTCTTTAGCAGAAATTCCTTTGTCATAAAAATTGATAGCCGAACCTTCTAATAATCCTTTCGATTCATCGAGATTTACTTTTTTGGAATCTACATCATTGAATAAAACGGCAACAATTGCTGGTGACAAGTTTGTTTTTGTTGTTTTCAATAAACCATTAAAATAAGCAGCCGAAAATGCAGGTTTAATTTTATCATTTGAATAATGATGATGAATTCCATTGGCAAACCAGACTCTTTTGATATAAACTTCAAAATTCTTCCAATCATTCGCCTTTTTATCTCCTTTAAAATTTACATAAATATTTTCGAGCGCTTTTCTAATTTTCAGGTTGGATTTATAATGTTGGTCATAAATTATATCTCTTCCAGAATACCCAGCTTGCGTGAGGTAATAAACTAATTTTTGTTCTTTCAGCGTGAGCTTTTCCCAACCTGGAATTTTATAACGCAACACTTTTATGTCGGCAAATTGTTCGGCAACATATTCAAACGGAGTTTCTGTAGCAATTTTCACTTCTTTGGTTTTCGATGTCTGTGCAGTACAAACTATAGAAACTCCAACTGTCATAAAAACACCAGCAATTTTAAGTAATTTCATCAGTATTAATTTAATTGTTTTTAAATTTTTATTTAACAAATGTACGTTTATTTAAATAATTTGTAACAAAAATAATTATTTTTGCTAGCATCAAATAAAACTAAAAACCGTCTAAAATACCTTATTTCATTGATTTTACTTTGTATAAATTCCCACTTATTAATAATTTAATCAAAATGCTTCTTCAAATAAATTGAGAATTTTTTTTTAAACTTTTTTGCAAGTCAAACGTATTAATAAAATTTCTAACTTTACAACTGAAATTACCACAAGGCATTCGCTTTTAAAAAAGAAAAAAAAGTTAGCCACGAATTATACAAATTGTCACTAATTTTCATCAAAATTAAAATTGAATTACACGAATTCTATTTATTTTAAAAAATTCGTGGAATAAAAATTAGTTGAAATTCGTGTTTATTAGTGTAATTCGTGGCGGAAAATTTTAAAAGCGAATGCCGTGAAATTAACCTATATATTATGAGAATTTTAAAGTACCTCTTTCTATTATTATTACTGAGTTTAGTAGCATTATCCATTTTTATTGCCACTCAAAAAGGAGAGTTTACAGTTGAAAGAAGTAAGATTATCAATTCGCCAAGATCTGCGGTATTTAGTTACGCCAACGATTTAAAAAATTGGAAAGATTGGAATTCATTGGCAGTAGAAGATTCTCTTATGAACATCACTTATTCGAATAAAACCATTGGTATAGGTAGTTTTTGCTATTGGGATGGAAAAGAAGGAACTGGTGAATTGAAAACGATAAACACAAAAGAAAACGACAGCATTTTGCAAACGATGAGTTTCAATGGAAATTCTGCTGATATTGCAATCCGTTTTAAAGATACTTTAGGAAAAACAAAAGTAACTTGGAAAGCAAAAGGCAGAATGAGCTTTCTTTTTAAGGTAAAAACTATTTTTGATGGCGGTGCCAATAGAATATTTGGAACCATTTTCGAAAAAAGTTTAGCCAATTTAGACAAAAGATTAGACTACGAAATGAATGCTTATACTGTAAACGTAAATGGAATAGTGAAAAAACTAGAAGCTTTTTATCTTGCCCAAACATTTACAAGTGAGTTTTCAAATGTTGGCAAAAACTCTGGAATCGTGTTTTCTAAAATCACTACTTTTTGCAATAACAACAATATTACAATACACGGGAAACCTTTTGTCATTTATCATACTTATGACACTGAAAATAAACTGACCAAAATATCGATTTGTATTCCAATCAAAAAACCTATTTTCATAACCGAAGGAAGCGAAATTTCATCGGATACTCTTAAATCTTTTGAAGCTGTAAAAACAACTCTTAGAGGCGATTACTCGCACACAAGTCAAGCATTAAATAAAACATTAGATTATTTCAAAAAAAATAATATAAAATCAGATCCAACTTTCTCCCATCTTGAAATATATTCGATTGGTAAAAATGAAATCAATAATCCATCCCAATGGAAGACCGAAATTTATTTTCCAACAAGACCAAAAGTTATATATAAAAGATCTAAGGCAATTCCGGTTACCACTGAAGTAATTGTTCCGAAAGCGGTTGTAGAAAAAGAAATTCCATCAGAATTTTAATTTTTTTTTGATTGTGATTAAACCTAATAGTGAAATTCTATTCTAAACCTATAAATTACAACTTTGCTAGAGGAAAAGGAATTTATTCACGAGCTATTAAACCCGAAAACGCAAAATAAGGCGTTTGAAAGACTCTTGAAAGAATATCAAAAACCACTGTACAACCATATTCGGAATATCGTATTAAGCCACGATGATGCTGATGATGTTTTGCAAAATACTTTCGTAAAAGTATTTCAAAATCTAACTAAATTTAAAGGAGAAAGTAAACTCTTTTCGTGGATGTATCGAATTGCGACCAACGAAGCATTGACTTTTTTAGCTCAAAAAGCCAAAAAAAGTGGAATTTCCTCTGAAACTTTGCAAATCAAAACAATAGACAATTTGAAAGCAGATGTTTACTTTGATGGAAATGACATTCAACTAAAATTGCAAAAAGCAATTGTATTATTGCCCGAAAAACAACAACTTATCTTTAAAATGAAATATTTTGAAGAACTGAAATACGAGGAAATATCAGAAATTCTCGGTACATCGGTTGGCGGTTTAAAAGCATCCTACCATCTTGCAGTAAAAAAAATAGAAGCCTTTGTAACAAAAAATTAAACCTTTCGACTTTGATAAAGTCTAACGAGTATGAAAACATTTAAACTAGATAACGAGCTTAAAATACAAACTGGATTCACAGTTCCTGAAAATTATTTTGAAAATTTTTCGGCAAAAATGATGCAACAATTGCCTGAAAATGAACCGAAAATAATTTCAATTTATGCTAGGAAAAAAACTTGGATGTATGCAGCAGCAGCCGTTTTGGTTCTAGCTCTTTCTATTCCAATTTTTACTAATTATTTTAGTCATTCCTCTGAAATTGACGAGGCCACTTTAGAAAATTATATTAGCTATCATTCCACTCTCACTAATACAGACATAGTGAATCTTCTTGATGAACAAGACATTCAAAAAATGAGTATTGATTTGAATATTGAAGATAGTACAATCGAAAACGAGCTTTCACAAAACAAAAATTTAGAACAATATCTATTAAATTAATACAATATGAAAACAAACAAATTCGTACTTATAATTATATTCTTGGTTTCTATTCATTCGTTCGCGCAAGGGCAAATGGGAGAAAAGAAAGAGCAAATTAAAACTTTGAAAGTTGGTTTTATTACAAATGAATTAGCTTTAACTACTGATGAAGCCACTAAATTTTGGCCTATTTACAATGCTTATGATGACAAACAATTTGAAATCAGACATCAAAAAATGAAGGCATTCAAACAACGAATAGATGCAGATTTAGAAAAAATGAGCGAAAAAGAAGCTTCTGCCCTACTTTCTCAAATGGAAAATACCGAAGATGAATTGTATCAAATGAGAAAAAAATTCGTTGCTAATCTTAAAGGCGTTTTGCCATCTGTTAAAATAATAAAATTAAAAAAAGCCGAAGACGATTTTAATAGAAAGTTGCTACAACAATATAGAAATAAGGGCCCAAGAAAATAATAATTTAAAAAAAAAACTACTTAAAAACCAAGAAATAGCTTGATCTGTTTCTTGGTTTTTTTTATGATTTTTTTCAAAACAACAATTAAAAAAAAAATATTTTAATACATAATTAATTGATTTGAAACATTTTAAAATAACTTTAATAAAAATAGCTCTTACGTAATTGATTAATTGGCACAGTAATTGGTTTGTTTTAATCAAATAACTTAATCTTATTTTATTATGAAAACTCAACTACTTTTATTCGCCCTAATCAGTTCAATATTTGCAACACAAATACAAGGGCAAAACAGAACCATTGTAAATGCACAAAATTCTGAAATTAGTGACAATTTAGATTTAAGAGTTGTGGCTTCTATCTTTGGTGATTCGAGAAACTTACAGGATTTTGAAAGACAATTGAATGATCCAAAACTTCAGATTTCGAATTTAGATTTGAACAATGATGGACAAGTAGATTATTTACGTGTAATTGAATCAGTTGAAAAACGGACGCACCTTGTCATCATTCAGTCAGTTATTGGTCGTGATATTTATCAAGATGTTGCTTCTATCGAAGTGGAAAAAAACTGGATGAACAATATTCAGATTCAAGTGGTGGGTAATCCTTATTTCTACGGACAAAATTATATTTATGAACCTGTTTATTACAACACTCCAATAATTTATGCTAATTTTTGGATGTCTAACTACCAACCTTATTATTCCAATTGGAATTGGAATTATTATCCAAGTTATTATTTTGCATGGAACACCTATCCTGTGTTTAGATACAGAAATAACGTAAATATTTGCTTAAACAATTATAGCAACAATCATTACAATTATGTAAATTATAGAAGAAGTAGTTACGCAACAAATAGTTACTACAGAAGTCGCTCGAATGGATATGAAAGACAACATCCTGATTATTCTTTTTCAAGAAGAAATGCTACAGTAAGTAATCGTCACGAATTAGACCAAATCAGAAATACAAGAAATGGTGGCACAAGAAATGAAATTGGATATTCACAAAATAGAACAGGAACTTCACGAGAAGCTACTCCACAAAGAACAACTACTCAAAGAGATTATTCACAAAATAGAACCGAAACCCCTAGAGAAAACACTTCTCAAAGAACTGAAAATCAAAGAGATTATTCACAAAACAGAGCTGAAACTCCAAGAGAAGTTACTCCACAAAGAACAACTACTCAAAGGGATTATTCACAAAATAGAACTGAAACTCCAAGAGAAGCTATTCCACAAAGAACAACTACTCAAAGGGATTATTCACAAAATAGAACTGAAGCGCCGAGAGAAGTTACTCCTCAAAGAAGTACTCAACAAAGAGATTATTCTCAAAACAGAACTGAAGCGCCGAGAGAAGCTGCTCCGCAAAGATCAACTACTCAAAGAGATTATTCTCAGAACAGAGTTGAAGCGCCGAAAGAAGCTACTCCGCAAAGAACCGAAACTTCCAGAGAAAATAATTCTTCTAGAAACTCCTCCTCAGGAGTTAATGCAAATTCTTCTAGAAATGGAAATAGAAGAACTTAAAACCTTCCAAAAATCGATAAAATAAACACGGTACACGCAACCGTGTTTTTTTATTTTTTATCAATTGTGAATTATCATTTAATAATATGTCTAAAAAAGATTAAATTTGCTAAGTTTTATTATTTAATTACACATGAGTACTACGCACAAAGACTTACACAGTAAGTTAACATTAGGTGGTTTATTAGTTTCATTAGGAATCATTTACGGAGATATTGGAACTTCACCGTTATATGTAATGAAAGCCATAATTGGACAACATGTTATCAATGCAGATATTGTTTTAGGAGGAATATCAGCAGTTTTTTGGACACTAACATTACAAACCACAATCAAATACGTCTTGATCACCTTAAGCGCAGACAATCATGGTGAAGGAGGAATTTTTGCTTTATATGCTTTAGTCAAAAAGACAAAGATTAAATGGTTGATTGTTCCTGCAATCATTGGAGGAAGCGCATTACTCGCTGACGGAATAATAACACCGCCAATTTCGGTATCATCTGCCGTTGAGGGTATCAAAACATTTTATCCTGAAATAAATACAATTCCTATTGTTATCGGAATTTTATTTATTTTGTTTACCATACAACAATTTGGTTCTAAACTGGTAGGTCGATTTTTTGCACCAATGATGCTCCTTTGGTTTGGAATGCTCGGTGTTTTGGGTGTATTACAAATTTTTCATCATCCTGAAGTTCTCAAAGCTTTTAACCCTTATTATGCATACAATTTATTGACCATTCATCCAGAAGGCTTTTATGTTTTGGGGTTTGTATTTCTTTGTACAACAGGAGCCGAAGCTTTGTATTCGGATATGGGACATTGTGGACGAAAAAATATTAGAATCAGTTGGATTTTTGTAAAAACCACTTTGATACTAAACTATTTTGGACAAGGTGCCTATTTGATTAATCACGAAGGGCAAACTTTAGTTGGTTTAGGAGGCGAAAACGGAAACCCATTCTATCTAATAATGGCCGATTGGTTTCAACCTATTGGAATTATAGTAGCGACTTTAGCAGCAGTAATTGCTTCACAAGCATTAATTAGCGGTTCATTTACCTTGATAAATGAAGCCATGCGATTGAATTTTTGGCCAAAAGTAAAAATAAAATACCCATCAGAGTTAAAAGGACAATTGTATATTCCATCCATAAATTGGTTGTTATTTTTTGGATGTGTCGGTGTTGTGTTGCACTTCGAAAAATCTAGCAATATGGAACATGCTTATGGATTAGCCATCATATTGTGTATGATAATGACGACCATATTACTCAATTATTATATGATTTTGAAGCGCGTAAAATTATATTTTATGATCCCTATCATAACGATATACTTAACTATTGAATCTGGTTTCTTTATAGCAAATATTACAAAGTTTGCCGAGGGTGGTTATGTAACTTTAATGATTGCAGTTGTTTTAATTTCTATTATGACTATTTGGTATTTTGCAAAGAAAATCAACAAGAGCTATACAAAACTTGTTGACATTAACGATTACACAAAAGTATTATTAGAACTCAGTAATGATTTATCGATTCCAAAGTATGCAACGCATTTAATTTATATGACCAATGCCAGCAAATCAGATGAAATTGAAGAAAAAGTAATGTATTCCATACTCAGAAAAAGACCTAAAAGAGCTGATATTTATTGGTTTATACACGTAAATGTATTAAATGAACCTTATAAAAAAGAATACCGTGTAACTGAAATTCTTAAAGAAGATATATATAGAGTTGATTTTAATTTAGGATTCAGAGAACCTACAAAAATCAACTTGATGTTTAAAGAAGTGATTACTGATATGGTGAAAAAAGGAGAAGTCGATGTGACAAGTCGATATGAATCATTAAATAAAAATAATATCATTGGTGATTTTAAATTTGTACTTTCCGAAAAATATTTATCCAACGATAGCGATTTAACATTCTTTGAAAAAATAATTATGAATTCCTATTTCTTTATTAAAAAACTAAGTTTATCCGAAGAAAGTGCATTTAATTTAGATATTGGTTCTGTTAAAATTGAAAAATTCCCAATGGTGCTTCACGCTCCCGAAAACATTGGTTTAACCCGAATTCAGTAAAAATTTTATTCTAATACAACTCAAAAGACACTGCTAATAACAGTGTTTTTTTTGTTTAAAAATTTTCAATACAACAAAATCTAAAATCAATTTCAATATAACTTTTCATCTTTATGAATCCAGAATCAAAAATCTAAAATCTTCAATCTAAAATAGTACCTTTGCACCTCAATTATTTAAAATGAGATTACACAGAAATTTAGTTTACACCACCATTGACGCCTTAAATGCAATCTTCAATGAAGGAGAATACGCCGATAAAGTGGTAGCGCGTTCTTTAAAAAAAGACAAACGCTGGGGAAGTTCCGATAGAAAATTTGTTGCCGAAACCATCTACGAAATCGTACGTTGGAAACGTTTATACGCAGAAATTGCCGAAGTAAAAGAACCTTATGACAGAGATAATATTTGGAGAATGTTCTCCGTTTGGGCAGTATTAAGAGGCTTCCCTATCCCCGATTGGCGCCAATTGGAAGGAACTCCAGAAAGAAAAATAAAAGGACGTTTTGACGAACTATCCAAAATTAGAACCTTAAAAGAATCTATCCCCGATTGGATGGACGAACTAGGTGTAAAAGAATTGGGTGAAAAAGTTTGGGCAAAAGAAATTGCGGCACAAAACCAACCTGCCAAAGTAATTCTAAGAACCAACACTTTAAAAACTACTAAAGAGCAGTTAAGAGCCATCTTGATGGACTTGAACATTGAAACAGAATACCTGAAAGACCAACCAGATGCTTTGGTTCTCAAAGAAAGAGCCAACGTTTTCTTGACCGATGCTTTCAAACAAGGCTTTTTTGAAGTTCAGGATGCCAATTCTCAACTAGTAGCTGCGTTCCTTGACGTAAAACCAGGAATGCGTGTGGTCGATACTTGTGCTGGTGCTGGTGGAAAAACCTTGCACATAGCGGCTTTGATGGAAAACAAAGGTCAACTAATTGCTATGGATTTGTATGAAAGCAAACTGAAACAATTGAAATTAAGAGCTAAAAGAGATGGTGCTTTCAACATCGAATATCGCATTATTGACTCTACAAAAATCATCAAAAAACTTCACGAAAAAGCCGATAGAGTTTTAATTGACGCACCCTGTAGCGGATTGGGAGTTCTGAAAAGAAACCCAGATGCCAAATGGAAATTGCAACCCGAATTCATCGATAACATTCGTAAAGTACAAGCCGAAGTTTTAGAAAATTATTCCAAAATTGTAAAACCAGGAGGGAAATTAGTCTATGCTACTTGTTCCGTTTTACCATCAGAGAATCAAGAACAGGTAAAAAAATTCTTGACAACCGATATTGGAAAACAATTCAACTTTATAAAAGACCAAAAAATATTGGCTCACGAGTCTGGTTTTGATGGATTTTATATGGCTTTGTTGGAAAGAAAAGACGAAGAAATAAAATTATGAAGAAAATCTATTCAATCCTTGCACTACTTTCAATAAGTTTATTAGTAGCTCAAGCCGGTACTCCAGCAACTCCTTATTATAATGGTTCCAATTGGACTTTAACGGGAACTGCTTTAAAAAATGCTTTGGCATCTAAAATAACGACAACTCATACCAACCTTTTATCCTACACTCCTGGTGTTTGGGAAGCATCTAGAATAACTGATTTAGATCCCAATAATTCGAATAATGTCCTTTTGATTTATGGATATGAAAACGGTACAGACGGAAGTATTACTAATGACAGATCAAGAAATAAAAACTTCAATGGAGGAAATTCTGGTGATTGGAATCGAGAACACGTATATGCAAAATCTTTAGGGACACCATCTTTGCTAGATGGAGGAACTGCAAATAATTCAAGTAGTGATGCTGGTGAAGATGCCCATCATCTTCGTCCTGCCGATGTACAATGGAATAATACTCGTGGAAGTTTGACTTTCGCAGCTGGAACTGGAAATTCTGGCAATGTATCTGGTGGTTGGTATCCTGGAGACGAATGGAAAGGTGATGTAGCCCGAATGATGATGTATATGTATTTGAGATATGGAACGCAATGTTTACCAATAAATGTCGGAACTGGAACTTCTCCTGCGTCCGATAGTAATATGGTAAATTTGTTTCTCCAATGGAACGCTGAAGATCCAGTTTCAGCGTTTGAAGACGCCAGAAATACGTATCACGGCAATACATCCAATGCTTTTGCTCAGGGAAATAGAAATCCTTTTATCGATAATCCCTATTTAGCGACACTTATTTGGGGTGGTGCTGTTGCACAAAACCGTTGGCCAAGCGTAATATTGTCAACAGATACTTTTGATCAATTTGCTAATATTTCCATTTACCCAAATCCAACCAACAATCACAAAATAAATATCCAAACAGATATTGTCTTGGATCAAATTGACTTAATCAACATAAACGGTCAGTTGATGCAAGTTATCAAAAAACCTAGTTTAAAAAACCAAACTTATACTTTGGATAATCTCCCACAAGGTATTTACTTTTTGAAAATGACATCGGAAAATCAATCAACAACCAAGTCAATCATAGTGAACTAATTTCAAAATTTGATTAAAAAGCATTAAAAAACTCCGATAGAATTTTCTATTGGAGTTTTTTAATATAATGTGTCTTGATACTTAATTCTGAATACTCAATACTTTCTAATCATTCATCGAAATCAAAAACTCTTCGTTATTTTTCGTTTTCTTGAAACGATCATTGATAAAATCCATTGCTTCTACTGGGTTCATATCCGAAAGATATTTACGCATAATCCACATTCTTTGCAATGTTTTGGCGTCTAGTAATAAATCATCACGTCTTGTGCTGGAAGAAGTCAAATCAATCGCTGGGAAAATACGTTTGTTAGCAATTTTTCTATCCAATTGCAATTCCATATTTCCAGTTCCTTTGAATTCTTCAAAAATAACTTCATCCATTTTCGAACCAGTTTCTGTCAATGCTGTAGCAATGATACTCAAGGAACCACCGTTTTCAACATTTCTTGCAGCTCCAAAAAATCGTTTTGGTTTTTGTAACGCATTTGCATCCACACCACCACTCAACACTTTACCAGAGGCAGGTTGTACCGTGTTGTAAGCTCTTGCTAAACGTGTAATAGAATCTAATAAAATCACGACATCGTGACCACATTCTACTAAGCGTTTTGCTTTTTCGAGAACAATATTGGCGATTTTCACGTGTTCTTGTGGTTCTCTGTCGAAAGTCGAAGCAATTACTTCGCCACGAACACTTCGAATCATATCTGTAACCTCTTCTGGGCGTTCGTCAATCAATAAAACAATCAAGTAAGCTTCAGGATGATTGGCAGCGATAGCGTTTGCAATGTCTTTTAGCAACATTGTTTTACCTGTTTTTGGTTGCGCCACAATCATTCCGCGTTGTCCTTTTCCTATTGGGGAAAACAAATCGATAATTCGAGTAGAAATGGTGCTTTGTCTTTCGGCTAATTTGAATTTTTCAGAAGGAAAAACAGGAGTCAAATGTTCAAAAGATACTCGGTCACGAACTACTTGTGGATCGTGTCCGTTGATTTTTAAAACGCGAACCAATGGAAAGAATTTTTCGCCTTCTTTTGGCGGACGAACTACACCTTTTACAGTATCACCAGTTTTAAGTCCAAACAATCTAATTTGTGAAGTCGATAAATAAATATCATCTGGTGAAGCCAAATAATTGTAATCAGAAGAACGAAGGAAACCATAGCCATCAGGCATCATTTCCAGAACACCTTCGCTTTCAATTATTCCATCAAACTCAAAATCAGAATCTCTAAAGTTGTTTTTCTTGTTTTTGAAATTAGGGTTTACATTACCGTTTCCATTTCCATTTTGGTTTGGATTTTGGTTTACTTCGTCAGTTCGCTTTCGCTCGTGTGGATTTTGGTTTTGCTTATTTAATTGGTTGGGATTTATTTTTTTTGAAGGAACTTTAACTTCAACATTTTCAATAGTTTCGGTGTTTTCGTTTTCTTCAACATCAGAGTTTGTCTCGTTTGTCTCAGTAGATTCATTTTCTCCACTGGCTAATTTTGCATCTTCTTTTTGCTTTTGCAAAGCCATTTTCTTTTCGTAAGCCGATTTATTAAATTTAATCACTTTCCCTACTTTCTTTTCAGGAGTAATTTCTTCAATTGGATTCTCGTCCTTTACTTCCGAAATAATGGGTTCAACAGCAATTTGTTCGTCAGTAAAAAGAGAATTATTGGTGTTTTTTTGAATAGCTACTTTTTTTGGAGCAATAATTCTGACTCTTTTCGGTTTCTCTTCTTCTACTTTAGGTTCCGACTTGTTAGAGTCTGTGGCAGAATCCATATTGGTGGATTGAAGTTCTAAAATTTGACTTATTAATGTCTCTTTTTTTACACCGGTAAATTTTATTGTTTTAGTAGCTTTAGCTATTTCTTGAAGCTCAGAAAGCTTCATTTCTTTTAATGCAGAAATGTCAAACATAAATGTTCTGTGAGTTTAAATAAATTGGGAATACTATAAAAGTGTGTAGTAAAATTTGATTTTGAATTGACCGAAGAATGAAGTACTTACGGATTTGTTATGCAATATTACGAATAAATTTTAATCTA
>JAYVIK010000047.1:0-2237 GCA_043770265.1 Flavobacterium sp.
TACCTAATGACCCATACGTTATTGGTTATTATCATTCCTATGATCCCTTTCAATTTGGTATAAACGGCATAGGGACATTCGGTGCCACAGAGATGGCTACTGTAAAGGCAAAGTTTGATGATATTAAGCAATGGTCCAACGCAAATAATATGCAAGTTATACTTGGTGAGTTTGGAGCAACCGAAGTGAAAGAATCATTCCGAACTGAAGAATCCCGTATGGCTGAAAGAAAGAAATATTATGCATATGTAGTAGAACAATCCATAGCGAATAATATCCCTTTTTGTGCATGGGATATGAAACTAATTGACCGCAATACAAATGTTTGGAGCGAACTTAAAGATGTAATTATAAAAACCTCAGGAAGTGCAAATTGGAGAACAACAGTTGAGGCTGAAAATTACACAAATTCATTTGGAGTGAATACTCAACCTACAACTGATACAGGTGGCGGATTAAATGTAGGTTGGATAGATGACAATGATTTTATGGCTTATGCTAATAATGTGGTCAATATTCCTGCCGATGGCCAGTATACTGTAGAGTACAGAGTCGCAAGTCAGAGTAAAACAGGTGTTATAGAATTCCGTGAAACAGGTGCGGCTCCTTCCATATATGGTACAATAAGCGTCCCTAATACAGGTGGTTTTCAAAATTGGGTAACCATTAAGCATAATGTACAATTGACCAAAGGTTCTCAAACATTCAGAATTCAATGTTTAAAAGGAGGCTTTAATCTCAATTGGTTTAGAATTACCCAAATTCATGATCCATCAGCACCAAGTGTTTCTAGGCAAAAACCTATTGCCGAAAAAACTCCAAGTTTGGATACAAAGTCATTTATACATAATGATGTATTAACTGTAAAATTGTCGGGAGAATTTTCGAATGTTAGCTTGTATTCAATAGATGGTAAACAACTTGTTGCCTTTTCGACCAAAGCCGTTGAAAAAGATATTGATATGAGCAAATACAAAGCAGGCGTTTATATTTTGAAAGTTGCTACTGCTGGAAATGACGTGACGACTAAAGTAGTAAAAAATTAATAATTTAAAAAAAACAGGGTAGATATAAATGTAATTTGTCCCTTATAATAAGGGACAAGTTGCATTCTAAAGTGACTTATTTCAAAACAAATATGAAAAATAAAAGACTCATTTCGAATTTAATTTTGGCATTAATTTTAGTTTCAAATATCCTTTTGGCTCAAACTAAAGTCGAAATAAAAGGAGATCAATTTTTTATCAATGGCAAACCCACGTACGAAGGACGCTATTGGAAAGGGAATCGGGTGGAAGGATTGTTAATTAATTCGCGAATGGTTCAAGGCATTTTTGATGATTTGAATCCGCAATCGGTAAATACATTTGCTTATGCAGATACGCAAAAATGGGATGCTCAACGGAATAATGACGAGTTTGTAAAAGCAATGCCATTATGGAATTCGTACGGTTTGAATAGTTTTACACTCAATATGCAAGGCGGAAGTCCCGTAGGCTATGGTGGTTCAAAATGTTTAAACACGGGTTTTAATCCTGACGGTTCGCTTATGAAACCCTATATGAATAGGCTGGATGCTATTTTGAAGCAAGCTGATAAATTGCACATGGTTGTTATTCTTGGTGTGTTTTATTTTGGGCAAGATCAATACATAAAGGACGAAGCGGCAGTCATCAAGTGTACCCAGAATCTGGTGAATTGGTTGTTCGAAAAAAAATACCGAAATGTAATTATAGAAATTGCAAACGAAACCAATCCAAAATCATACGATCACCCGATTCTTCGACCTGATCGAATTCACGAATTGATTAATCTAGTAAAAGGGATGCATCGCAATGGGTATCGCCTTTTGGTAGGAACGAGTTATGGTGGTATTACACCACCTGGAGCAGAGGTTGTAAAATCGTCTGATTTTATTTTGGTACACGGAAATGGGGCTGATAAAATCCAAAAAATTGAAAATCTACTTGCTAAAACCAAGTTGGTAGAAGGGTATCGTTTAATGCCCATCATCAACAATGAAGACGATCATTTTGATTTTGACAATGAAGAAAACAACTTTACGACTTCGGTAAAAAATTATTGCTCATGGGGCTATTTCGATTACCGATTAAAAGGCGAAACCGATTATAAAGAAGGATATCAGTCAGTTCCTGTGGATTGGGGAATTAACTCCGAACGCAAAAAAGGCTTTTTTAAACTAGTGAAAGAAATTACTGGTGGTATTAAACAAAAAA
>JAYVIK010000048.1:0-47580 GCA_043770265.1 Flavobacterium sp.
TAAAAGCACTTTTTTTATTCATAGTCTTTGATTTGCTTCAAAGCTAACAATAATAAGGCTTTGAGACGTTTTGACCATTAATTTTGTCCATTACGCCAATAATTTAAAAAAATACCAGCTCTACAAAGAATTCAAACTTTGTTAAAGAGCTGGTTTTTATTTTAATAGTATTCAATATTCCTAATTTTTTTTGATTTATTATTTGCTTATCAACAAAAATAGTTCTCGATTTAAACCTGTTATTTAATCAATAAATTCTGGGATCTCAAGACCAGTGAGTAAAAAAATCTAGGATTACTTGTTTCTAACTGGATTTTAAAAAAAGCATCTGATAATACTAATGAGTTGAATGACATAAATGATGTCTATAAAGTAAACACTTTCGAGTAATTTTTTAATTTGGTTAAAAGGATCGAATATGATTTCGATGCGTTTTTGTTGGCTGGATTTTGTTTCAAAAGAAGATTATTCAAGTACTTTTTCGTAAGCCCTTCTTGGACTTCCTCTGAAATAAACTATACCACAGAAAGTAAAACCAGATTTTTTAAAGATTTTCATCATGGCAAAATTATCGTGATTGGTGTCAGCTTTTAAGCTTTTAATATTCATTTTGCGAGCAAAATTTTCGATGAATTCAATGATTTTTTGTGATAAATTTTGCCCTAAATAGTTTTCGGCAATCGCTACTCGGTGAAAAACTAGAAAATCAGCATTGGTTAACCATTTTCCATCAATTTTTAGATATTCTGGTTCGACATTGATTAGGACGGCACAATAACCAATGGTATTTTCGCCTTCGGTCAAAACGTAACCAGAGCCATTTTCAATGTCTTTTTTTATAACTTCGGAGTTAGGATAACCGTCTTGCCATTGCGTGCTACCGTCATTTTTTCTCCTTATAATAGCATTTTGTAAAATAGCCCAAATTTCAGAAATATCAGAGACATCAGCTTTTTTGAATGTATAATCCATCTTTAATTTTGCGAATATAAGTAAACTGAATATTATTTATTCGAGTCAGTCTTTATGGATTTCCAAGCTATTGGGCTTTATAACCGAATTGCAAAGACAACAATAAAGTACCAATGGATTAAAATTCCTTAATGTTCGATAATTAGAAAGTACCTAAAAAGTGAAATCCAACCATATTACCTGAAATTTGTGGCACTAATTGTTTTGTCAGTTTGAATTTTTTAGGGTTGTAATTATTGGCCGTACTATTATTTTTAGCCATTTGTTTTCGACTACTGTTTACTATCGATTTTCCAATAATTGTTCCTACCAATCCTCCTACTAGAATATCTGATACCCAATGATCGTGTCCTTTTATATTGGAGAGCCAGACACCGGTTACTATTGTATAAGGGATCCAATAATTATTGTATTCCATCTGGAAAACTTTGGCTACAGAAAAATAAAATGTAGTATGGAAAGAAGGAAGGGAAGTTCCGCTTCTTGGTCCCATTCGATATTCAACTAATCTATTGTCTTGGAAATTTCCAAAATCCCAAGGATTTCTTGTCCAAGGTGCTACCGTGGGTTCATTATCATTAAGTTTTCGTTGCGGTCTATCTCTTTTAAAAACAGATTTCAAAAAAAGTTGCGAAATTACATAAGAATAAGCTATTGCTTTAGTAGCATTTACAGCTACTACCTGTCCCTTTTTATGATTCGCAAGCAATGAACCCGCATACAATCCAACTATAGGATAAATAAGATAGGCGTTATCTCCTTCAGTTCCAGAAATTCTTGTGTTAAAGCTAATTCTAGGCAAACTATAATCTATTGAAGTTTCAACATGATCATGCCAAAATCCGGTCGTGATTTTATCAGTAGCTATTAAACCTAAGATACTTCCCGCATAAATTGCAGTTCTTTTCCAATCACTTGAAATGGTATGCCCCATTTCGGAAAAGTCACCATGAACACTAAGAATACTGTTTTTTATAACGGATCCAGCAACATGAAATCTTTTTTCTTTTTTTGTTTGTACACTATCTACTTTGGTTTGTAAACTATCTACCTGAGCTATAATGGATAAAGGTATTATGAATAAAAGTAATAATAGGTAGTTTTTCATATTTTTATATTTTAATAGTACTTGAATTCAACTAATAAATGCAAACTTAGGAAAAATTTCAGAATAGTAAAAGTAATAATAATAAGACAACCTTATTTATGTGAATTTTCAGTTTATCTCATTTCCGCAAAAGTATCACCCTTATTAATATCACCCGATTTAAATCCGCGATTGAACCAATACATTCTTTGCTCGGAAGTTCCGTGGGTGAATGAATCGGGAACCACTTGTCCTTGCATTTTTTTCTGAATAGCGTCGTCACCTACAGCATTTGCTGCACTTAAGGCCTCTTCGATGTCGCCAGGTTCTAGCATAGCATTTTGTTTTTCGTTGTAATGTGTCCAAAGTCCTGCATAGAAATCCGCCTGTAATTCAAGGGCAACGGATAGTTTATTTGCTTCTGCTTCGCTTTTGCCTTCTTGTGCTTGGCGCATTTTTTCGGAAGTTCCTAAAATAGTCTGAATGTGATGTCCAAATTCGTGAGCCAAAACATAAGCCACTGCAAAATCACCACCTTTAGCACCAAATTTAGTTCTTAATTCTTCAAAGAAAGTCAAATCCATGTAGATTTTTTTATCTCCTGGACAATAAAAAGGACCAGAAGCAGAACTTGCTCCACCGCAAGCCGTTTGGGTTTGACCACTGAATAATTCTAATCTCGGAGCTTCAAAAGATAGATTGTTTTCTTCGAATATTTTGGTCCAAATATCTTCATTGTCAGCTAAAAGAGTTTTAATAAATTCTCCTTCTTTTATCTCTTCGGGAGTTAATGCTCTTTCCTCAGTTGGTGTCTCTTGTAGCACTTGAGTTTGCTGCAGAATGTCACCAATCATTTGACCGTTTTCTCCTCCAAATGCATTTAATAGCAAGATTACAATTCCTAATACTCCACCGCCAAGTATGGTTTTTCCGCCACCTGACATACCTCTTCTGTCGTCAACATTCTCACTTTGACGTCTTCCAATCCATTTCATATTTTCATATTTCTAATTGCTAGTATTTATTTTCTGTTCCCGATATTTCGTCAATTTCATTTGTTTCATCAAATCCAATAATGCTTTTGTAAATCACATAATTCATCGAATACATAAAAGGCAGTGTAAAAAAGATACCAATGCAAAGTCCAAAAATCCCAAGAATCGATCCGATTCCTGCCACAATAATCAATCCCAATAGGATTAAAGGTTGTTTTGAAACTAACATTATGCTATGTTTTGTAGCATCGGCAACATTCAAATTTCCAAATACGATTAAAGGAATTGCCAAAAAGGTCAGAAATGAAATCAACAAATTAGTTACCGTTCCTACAAAGCTTAATCCTGCCGATTGTAGCAGCATTGCCAAACCCGTATTGATAAATCCTATGATAATAACAAATAGAAAAATATTTAAAAAATAAGGGAACTTGTAATAAGAAAACATAGTCGAAACATTAAATTCTTCTCCTTTTTCGCCACAATCGGCCATTTTAAAAAAACCTGCCATAAACGGATTTAGTAAACCTGAAAACAGAAGTAAACCTGTATGGAGTGGTAAAGCAATATCTAAAGGCATCTCTTTTAAGCTTGAATATTGTTTCATTTTCTCACCGAATCCTTCCATATTTTCTATTCCAATGTAGGAAATAATGCTTGCAATCATTAAAATTGACATTAAAATCGAAAAGACTAATAGCATTAAACCCGCATACAAAGCTATTTTTTTATAATTCTCGAAAGCACCTTCGAAAACAGTTCCAAAATCGAGTTGGTATCCATTAGCGCTTATTTCTTCAATTTGAACTTTTTTAGTTTTAGTGTTTTGCATTTTTTTGGTTTAGTTGATTAATTTATTTGGTATTATAGCCAGTTTAATATTTTTTTGATGGTCGATAATTTGTCTTTATAAGGAGCATAACGCATAGGCAAATCTAGTAAATTTGATTTTTCTACAATGCTTTTTTTATGTGAAAAAGTATCAAAACTCAAAATTCCGTGATAAGCACCAATTCCACTGTGTCCCACACCGCCAAAAGGCAATCTGTTATTCAAAATATGAATGATTGTATCATTTACACAGCCACCACCGAACGAATATTTTTGAATCATATTTTTTGAAAAAACTTTATTTTCAGTAAAAATGTAAAAGGCTAAAGGTTTTTCATAATGTGAAAGCACGGCCGCAATGTCGGTTTCTTTTTCATAGGTAAGTATAGGCAAAATAGGACCAAATATCTCATCTTTCATCAGTTCAGTCTCTAATGAAGTTTCTTCAATGAGAGTAGGAGAGATGTAACAATTTTTGAGATCGGATTGCCCGCCAAAAATCACTTTTTCAGGAGCAATCATACTGATTAATCGCTGGCAATTTTTAGTGTTTACGATTCTGGCGAAATCTGGAGAATCAGCAGGGTTTTCGCCATAAGCTTTGGTGATTTCTTCTTTTAAATAGTCAACAAAATGACTTTTCATATTTTTTTGAATCAAAATATAATCAGGTGCAATGCAAGTTTGTCCAGCATTTATAAATTTACCCCAAACGATTCTTTTGGCGGCGAGTTTCAAATTGGCGGTTTCGTCAATAATACAAGGACTTTTTCCGCCTAGTTCTAATGTTGTTGGAGTTAAGTTTTCGGCGGCAGCTTTTGCTACAATTTTTCCAACGGAGACACTTCCTGTAAAAAAGATGTAATCCCAACGTTCAGATAGTAATTTTTGTGCAATTTCAATACCGCCTTCCTCAACCGATACTTCGTTTTTATGGAAAACTTTAGCTATTATTTTCGCAATGATTTCGGAAGTTTTGGGTGTGAGTTCTGAGGGTTTTAAAACCACCTGATTTCCTGCGGCAAAAGCTGAAATTAAAGGGCAAAGTGCCAATTGAAAAGGATAATTCCAAGGTGAAATAATCAAAACTTTTCCGTAAGGTTCTTTGTAAATGTAATCTTTGGACGGAAAATTCAATAGTGATGGAAAAACTCTTCTGGGTTTAGACCATTTGTTGAGGTTTTTGATGGTGTCTTTTAATTCTGAAATCACATAATTTGTTTCTGAGAGAACAGCCTCGAACGCAGGCTTTTTGAAATCAAAATATAAGGCATCGACAATTTCGTTTTCGTGCAGAATGACTTCATTCAATAATTTAGTCAGGACTTCTTTTCTGAAATTGATGTTGGTTTTGTATTCCATAATTCAAGACTTAAATGAAGTCCTAAAGATACATTTTTTTCAAACTAAATTGCATTCCAAATTACATCATTTGGTACAGGAGCGATAATTTCTATATTCTCTTTGGAAACGGGATGAATAAAAACCAATTTTCGAGCGTGCAGATGAATGCCGCCATCGGGATTAGAACGGTCGAATCCGTATTTCAAATCTCCTTTTATGGGTGAACCAATAGCCGAAAGTTGTGCCCGAATTTGATGGTGTCTTCCGGTATGAAGATTGATTTCCAAAGCAAAATAATTGTTCAGTTCTTTGATAATTTTATAATCTAAACTAGCCAATTTGCTTTCAGGAACTTCTTTTGAATGCGCCTTTGAAGTATTGTTTTTTTCGTTTCTTTTTAAGTAATGAACGAGTTTGTCTTCGGGTTTTTCAGGTTTGTTTTTTACAATTGCCCAATAGGTTTTCTGGGTTTCGCGATTACTAAACAATTCATTCATCCGCGATAAAGCCTTACTGGTTCTGGCAAAAACGACGATTCCTGTTGTGGGTCTATCTAATCTATGAACAACTCCCAAGAAAACTTCTCCGGGTTTGTTGTATTTGTCTTTAATGTATTCTTTTACTACATCCGAAAGCGGTTTGTCACCCGTTTTATCTCCTTGCACCAAATCGCCTACACGCTTATTGACAATAATTAAATGATTGTCTTCGTGCAGGATTTGCAGATTATTTTTGTCAGAAAGTATTTTCATCAAGTTGAGACTTCTTTATTTAGTTACAAAAATAGAAGTTTTGAAATTGCTTTGGGTTAAAGTCATTTTATCCAACTGTTTTTTTGAAATTTCTTTTTGTTCTTTCGTTTGAATTACAAAAAATAGCTTTTTATTCAAAGTTAGCACAGAATCCAATTGTTGTTCGGTTTGGATAACTTGAGCCTTGCCATTGCTGTAAAATTGCCCCGAATAATTTTTAGATTTCCAATAGTAAATGGGTATTTCTTTGTTCACAGTAGTCACTTTCAAATTTTCCAAAAGATATTTATCAGAATTCAATTTATAGTCCAATTTTCCTGTAACAAAAAATCCGAAATAAGCTATAAACACTACCGCAGGAAAAAACAAAGCCACGTTTATTAGCAATTTTTTTCGTTTAAATTCTTCCCAGAAATACACCACTAAAAACATAATTGGCATAGCCGATGGAAGCAAATAAGTATGCAAAATGTTGCTAGAAATTGTAAAAAATACTGGCGTCCAAAAAGCCCAAACAATCAAGAAAGAAACCCAATTATTTTTTAAAACGGTCGCTTTGTTTTTCCATAATTTGTACAAAACCACTAGAATCCAGGGAAACATAAACGCAATCATCAATACCCAAATCATTCCTTTGGGTTGCGAGTGGCCGCTGCCATACAAATCACCTTTCCAACCGGGTTCGAGAAATCGTTTGTAATGTTCGCCAACGATAAAATAATCAAGAAAACCGGGCGATTGTTGTTCGCAATAATAATACCACGGAAGTGCAATTACCGCGGTTATTAACAGACCAGGAATAATTGCAAATTTAGAAAAAACGGCTTTGAATCGTTGCAAATCTATAGAACACCATAAAAATAATGGAGGAAATGTAAGCACTATAATTAGTGGCCCTTTGGCAAGAAATCCAAAACCTAGAGCGATAAAAAATAGGTAATTCCAATAGGTTTTTGTCTCACTTTGCACTGTTTTCCAAAAGGAAATCATCATTATAGTGATACAAAATTCTAGTGAAGTATCAGTTGAGACAACACCTGTATGTATCAGGAATTCAGGCATTGTTAGCAAAATAAAACCTGGTAAATAAAAGGAATGTCCGTCCTTTTTGACCATTTTTCCCGCGATGATAATTAGGATGACACTCAATAAAAAAGAAGGAAATCTGGAGGCAAATTCATTTACACCAAAAATGGAAAAACTTCCCGCCGACAGCCAAGTAGATAAAGGCGGTTTTGCCCAAAAGGGAACACCATAATCAATTTGTAAAACAACCCATTGTTTTGTTTCCTGCATAATTCGGGCAATTTCGGCATAACGTGATTCTGTTTTGTCTAAAAGCGGAATTGTAACAGTCAATAATAATCTAAAAATCAATAGTATAAATACTGAAATAGTTAGGATTTTGGAGTTGTTTTTTAGCTTTTCTGAAATCATTTATTTTGGATTTGTGTTCGACAATTTATTTTCCATTTTTTTGTATTCGCATCTGATTTTGTACAAATCAAACCAAAGTTTCAATCCGTAGCTCAGTTTTACTTTAGAATCTCCTTTTTCGACCCATAATTTCAATGGAATTTCAAGCATTTTTTGGATGGCTTTTTCTCTTCCAAAGAGTAAAATCATTCGATAGAATAGTTCAACATCAAACAACCATCTGGATATGAATTTTTTTTCAAACAATTGTTCCGAAATGGCTCTTGTGAAAAGTTTACTGCCACATTGAGTGTCATAAACCTTTATGTCTAAAATATTAGAAATGAAAGTTGCAATAACCCTTCCTATCAAAAACCTACTATTTTCACGTTCGATGGTAGAACCAATTTTCCGAATTCGAGAACCAAAACTAAAAACGATTTCGTCTTGCAAATAGTTTCTAAGATCTATAAATTCTTCTAATGTGGTTGCCAAATCGGCATCGAGATAGCCAATGTATTGATGTTGGAAATGCGTATTACAGTAGTTAATTCCTGCTCGAACTGCTTCGGCTTTGCCAGAATTTTTTTCAAGACAAAGAATGTGAATTTGGGTTTCGTATTTGGCATTCAAAACATTCAAAACCTCAAGAGTATTATCCTTTGAACCATCGTTTACAAAACAAATCAATACTTGCGGATTGTTATTCAAAAAGTTGGAATATTCACTATTTGAAATTCCTTTTCCCTCATTAAAACAAGGAATAACAATGCAGGTATTCAATGATGTTGACATTATAATAGTTTTATTAAATAGGAATTTGAAGTAAAAGCTAATTTTTAGTACTGCTCTTTTTCATTTGGAAAATCACTAGACTTGACATCAGCCACATATTGCCCAATTGCAGTGGTCATTCCTTCGTATAAATTCATATAACGACGCAAAAATCTTGGACTAAATTCGTTGTTCATTCCTAACATATCGTGAATGACTAATACTTGACCGTCAACACCTCCACCGGCTCCAATACCAATAACGGGAATCGAAATACTTTTGGCTACTTCTTCGGCTAAATGAGCTGGAACTTTTTCTATAACTAAAGCAAAACATCCTAAACTTTCTAGAAGTTTAGCATCTTCGATTAATTTTGCAGCTTCTTGTTCCTCTTTGGCACGAACGGTGTAAGTTCCGAATTTATAAATGGATTGTGGGGTCAAACCCAAATGTCCCATAACGGGAATTCCAGCATTCAATATTCTTTTAATTGATGCTGCAACTTCGCTTCCACCTTCTAGTTTTACAGCGTGTCCGCCACTTTCTTTCATTATTCTAATAGCAGAACGCAAGGCTTCTTTTGGGTCGGATTGATAACTTCCAAAAGGCAAATCAACCACAACTAATGCTCTATGAATGGCACGAACAACACTAGATGCATGATAAATCATTTGGTCTAAAGTGATTGGCAAAGTCGTTTCGTGACCCGCCATAACATTCGATGCAGAGTCGCCAACTAAAATCACGTCAACACCTGCAGCGTCAACAATTTTTGCCATTGTAAAATCATAAGCGGTAAGCATGGAAATTTTTTCTCCATTGGCTTTCATTTCTATTAATGACTTTGTGGTGATTCTTTTGTAATCTTTTTTAGCTACAGACATTGTTTTTTAAAATTTCTATTTAGAGTGCAAAATTAGTCAAATTAACCATAAATCTAACAATCAAAAAATCTTTATAAAATCTTTATGTTATAAGGAGTTTTAATATAAAATACTTATAGCATATCCTTTAACTTTGCATTGTTAATAAGGAATTCTTATGAAAACTATTTTAAGTCGTATAAAATTAAAAAATCAATATTTAATCTGCGTAGTTTCAGTTGGTATTGTTGCTTCATTGTGTTTGTTTACAAGGAGTTTTTTAGACCACAAAGTTGTTGGCTACATCCTTTTAGTAGTAGTTTCCTTGTTGGCAATGTCTTTAGATATTCTTCCAGTATTATTGAGTGCTGTTTTGAGTGCATTAATCCTAAATTTCTTCTTCATTCAACCTTATTATACCTTTCATATTTATAGTACAGAAGATGCGTTATTGCTGGTTTTGTTTTTCATTATTGCTCTCATCAATGGGGTTCTAACGCATAAAATCAGGAAAGCTGAAAAAAGATTACAGATAAAAGAAGTCAGGGTTAATACTATGAAATTGTACAATGCTTTGCTAGATTCGTTATCACATGAATTACGAACGCCAATTTCTGCTATTATGGGCGCCATTGATACTATTCAAAGCGAAACAATCAGTATTTCTGAAGAAAATAAAGGGAAATTATATTTAGAAATTGAGAAAGCATCTTTACGATTGAATCATCAGGTGGAGAATTTGTTGAATATGTCAAGGCTGGAATCGGGAGTGATTCAACCCAAAATGGATTGGTGTGATTTAAAAGAATTAGTTTATAACGTACTCGATCATTTGAAAGAAGATTTGCAGTTTCACAAAGTTGTGGTTGCTGTAGATGATACTTTGCCACTTTTTAAACTGGATTATGGTTTGACTGAGCAAATTATTTATAATTTAGTTTTTAACGCTTCGCAATACACACCAAAAGGAGCAAAAATTGAAGTAAAAGTGGATTACAATCCCGATGTTGATTTCGATTATAATCCAGATAAATCAATGTCTTGCTTAATCACAATTGCTGATGATGGAAGTGGTTTTCCAGAAGAAGAAATCGACAAAGTATTTGATAAATTTTATAGATTGCAAAATTCAAAAACTGGGGGAACAGGATTAGGTTTGTCTATTGTAAAAGGGTTTGTTGAAGCTCAAAACGGTACAATAACATTAGAAAACAGGGAAAAAGGCGGTTCTATTTTTAAAATAGGTTTTCCAGCATTGGTTATAAATACTAAAGAAATTTCAAATGAATAATCAAGCCGAAATATTAGTCATAGACGACGAGGTTCAAATTCGAAAGTTGCTTGAAATCACTTTGGATTCCAATGGTTATAAAACTTTTTTTGCGGTAAATGCCAAAGAAGGATTATTAGCAGCTGCCAATCATCAGCCCGATTTGATTATTTTGGATTTGGGTTTGCCAGACGAAGATGGACAAGTCGTTTTGAAACGATTGAGAGAATGGTTTAAAAATCCAATTATCATTTTGACCGTAAAAAATGCCGAAGAAGAAATCGTTAAAGCATTAGATAGTGGTGCGAATGATTATTTGACCAAACCATTTCGTACCCAAGAATTGTTGGCAAGAATCCGAACAGCTTTGCGAAATTTGGTTCAAAAGCATAATGAACCCATAATCCAATTTGGAGCAGTTTCAATTGATTTTACATCGAGAATTGTAAAATTAAAAGACGAAATTTTAAAACTCACCTCAACGGAATATAATTTGCTTTCCATTTTAGTAAAGAACGAAGGTAGAGTTTTGACGCATCACTATTTGCTGAAAGAAGTTTGGGGAAACAGCTATTCAGACCAAACACAATATCTTCGAGTTTTTGTGGCGCAACTTCGCAAAAAAATTGAAGAAGACCCCAACCGACCAAAATTTATTATCACAGAATCGGGTGTGGGTTATCGCTTTAATACCAGCTAAAAACTAACAATTTTATTAAAAAAAAACTTCAATTGTAATGCATAAAATTATTGCAAAGAGGATTTCTATGATCAAAAAAAAATATCAAAAATTAAATTAAAATGAATAAATCAACCCTTCAAAAAGTCAGTGCAGCTTCACTCTTGGTTGCCTTGGGAATCATTTATGGCGACATTGGAACGAGTCCGTTGTATGTTATGAAAGCCATTATTGGCGAAAGAGAAATATCCGAATTGTTAGTTTATGGCGGGATTTCCTGTATTTTCTGGACGCTTACTTTTCAAACCACGTTCAAATATATTTTGTTGACACTATCGGCAGACAATCACGGCGAAGGAGGTGTTTTTTCGCTTTACGCTTTAGTAAAACGATTTGGCAAAGGAAAATTAGTAATTCCAACAATTCTTGGTGCCACGACACTTTTGGCGGACGGAATTATTACACCGCCCATTTCTGTAGCTTCTGCCGTGGAAGGTTTGGCTGCTGTCTTTCCCGAAATTCCAATACTACCTATTGTGATTGTCATTTTATCGGCATTGTTCTTTTTTCAACGATTCGGGACACAAAAAGTAGGTTTCTTTTTTGGCCCCGCGATGGTAGTTTGGTTTTCGATGCTTTTTATATTGGGATTTGTCCAAATATTGGAACATCCTTCCATTTTAAAAGCATTAAATCCCGTTTATGCATACAAATTATTGGTCGAATATCCACACGGTTTTTGGTTGTTAGGAGCCGTGTTTTTATGTACAACAGGAGCCGAAGCTTTGTATTCCGATTTGGGACATTGCGGTAAAAACAACATTAGAATTACTTGGATTTTTGTCAAAATAGCTTTGGTGGTGAATTATTTAGGGCAAGCTTCTTGGCTGATGACGCAAGGAAATACATTTCTCGAAGGAAGAAATCCTTTTTATACCATTATGCCACAATGGTTTTTACTTTCGGGAGTAATTATTGCCACTTTTGCAGCTATTATTGCTTCACAAGCCTTGATAAGTGGCTCTTACACGTTGATAAATGAAGCTATGTCGCTTAATTTCTGGCCAAGAGTGACAATGCGAAATCCCACTAATTTGAAAGGACAAATTTACATACCATCTGTAAATACGATTCTTTGGGTAGGTTGTATTTTGATGATTCTATATTTCGAAAATTCCTCTAATATGGAGGCGGCTTATGGTTTTTCGATCACAATTGCAATGCTTATGACTACCGTTCTTTTGAATTATTATCTCATTTACATTCGGAAAATGAACCGGATTTTGATAACCTTGATTATAAGCATTTTTATAGTTATTGAAATTGCTTTTTTTGTTGCCAATATTGTGAAAATTAAAGAACGTTGGATGTTCTTGTTCTTTGAACTTTTTATTTTCTTGACGATGTATGCTTGGTTTTTTGCCAGAAAAATAAACAATAGGTTTTTGAAGTTTACCAATTTGGCTGAACACACACAACAACTTCAGGAATTGAGTACTGATGATAGTATTCCAAAATATGCAACACATTTAATTTACCTGTCCAAAGCAGATAAAAATTATGAAGTAGAAGAAAAAATCCTAAAATCTATTTTCTCTAAAAAACCAAAGAGAGCTGATGTTTACTGGTTTTTCCACATCAATAGAACCAATGAACCTTTTACCTTGAATTATGAAGTAATTGAATTGTTGGATGATAAAGTAATTAAAATCATCTTGAATATTGGTTTTAGAATCCAACCGAAAGTGGAATTGTATTTCAAGAAAATTGTACAAAATTTGGTCAAAAACAAAGAATTAAATTTACATATTCGTCCCGATGGCTCTACAAAATACAATGCAGAACCGGATTTTAAATTCATTATTTTGGAAAAATTCTTGTCTGTTGAAAATGAGTTTACGATTAAAGACAGCTTGCTTTTGAATTCTTATTATATGCTTAAAAACTGTTCACTTTCAGACACAAAAGCATTTGGTTTAGACAAAAGCGATGTGGAAATCGAAGAAGTTCCTTTTGTTTATCAGCCAATTGTTAACTTGGAATTGGAAAGAAAATAGGATTCTTTATTTGCCATAGTTTGTGTTTTGTTTGAAACTAACAATTGCAGACTATGGCAAAATTATCCTGTTTTTAATCCATTTGAAATCCATCAAAAAAGCGATTATAACCCCAATACCATAATAACCCAAATCGCTCCAAAGAAAACCTTGTCCCAAGACATAATGTCCTAAAGTGGTTCTTCGGATTTCCAACATCCATTCAGGGTCATAGAGTTGAAGAAATTCAAGGGCAAAGCAAAAAAGCAAAGCCAAAATCGCTGTCTTTTTTAAGTTTAAATAGACAAAGAACATTCGCATTCCAAAATAAATCATCACAGCATAAAGTGTGTCGCCAAAAAACATAGGAATTCCTTCTACTTTTCTAGAAGTTATGCCAAGAGCAATTACAAGGATTATTAAAATTAAATATTGAATGCGTCTGTTTTTTAGCATACTAATTCTAAAATTAAATTAATGCAATAATTGCCCACAAAGTAGAAACGGAGATGATGATCCAAATCACAATTCCTTGTAATAGCGGTTTGTAACCCACTGAAACCAAAACTTTTCGAGACAATCCACATCCAATAAGGAACAGGGTCAATGTCAAAGTCGATTTCGCAAAACTAGTGATGTAAAGACTGAAATCTTGAACAAACGGAATATAGGTATTGGCAATCATAGCCAAAATAAATACTCCGATGAAGTAAGGAATTTTGATTTTAGTATCTTTATTTTTGAAAATAAAGGTCGATAAAATCGCAATGGGAATAATCCATAAAGCTCTGGCTAATTTTACAGTTGTTGCCACTTCCAACGCGTGAACACCATATTTTCCAGCGGCTCCAACTACAGAACTCGTATCGTGAATAGCGATGGCGCACCACAAACCAAATTGGGTTTCGGATAAATTCAGGTAATGCCCAATAAATGGAAAAAGTACTAAAGCAACCGAATTCAAAATAAAAATAGTTCCCAAAGCTACCGAAATTTGTTTTTCATTGGCTTTGATAACAGGCGAAATCGCAGCAATAGCACTTCCCCCACAAATGGCTGTTCCTGTGGCAATCAGGAACGAAATTTTTTCTTCAATTTTTAATATTTTACCCAAGAAAATTCCAATTACGATGGTTCCAATAATAGAAACGATTGTGAGTATGAAACCTTCTTTACTGGCTTTTAAAGCGCTATTTACATTCATTCCAAAACCCAGTCCAACGACTGAAACTTGCAATAAAATATGGGTTGCTTTGTGATTTAAATTCAAATAGGGATGACCAATAAATTGCGCAATTATCAATCCCATTAATAACGCAATCGGCGGGGAAATTAAGGGAGACAGGCATAAAACGACAAAAAACATAAAGATGACCTCACGAGTGGTGATGGTTTTATCGAGTATGCTTTTTTTTGTTGAATTTTCTTCTGGATTGGACTGATTCACTATTCCATTTTTTTATGAATGCAAAGGACAACAATAAAATGGTAGAAATGAAATTGTATTTTAGAAAAATAGGCCAATGGTATTTTTTAAATTAACAATCTGACATATTCACAGCTACTGCCAATCCACCTTCGGAAGTTTCTTTGTATTTATTATTCATATCTTTAGCGGTTTGCCACATCGTGTCAATCACTTTATCCAAAGGTACTTTGGCATTTTTTGGGTCGGTTTCTAAGGCTAATTCAGCGGCATTTATAGCTTTAATTGCTCCCATAGTATTTCTTTCGATGCAAGGAATTTGAACCAAACCGCCTATCGGATCACAAGTCAATCCCAGATGGTGTTCCATTGCGATTTCGGCAGCCATTAAGACTTGAGCAGGAGTTCCACCCATCAATTCGCATAAAGCGGCTGCAGCCATAGCTGAGGAAACGCCAATTTCGGCCTGACAACCGCCCATTGCTGCTGAAATAGTAGAACCCTTTTTGAAAATACTGCCAATTTCTCCCGAAACCATCAAGAATTTTTTGATTTCCTTTTCGCCAGCGTTGTGATTTTCGATGACTAAATAATACATTAAAACTGCTGGAATTACGCCAGCGCTTCCGTTTGTTGGAGCAGTAACGACTCGTCCTAAAGCGGCATTGACTTCATTTACAGCCAAGGCAAAACACGAAACCCATTTCAGGATTTGACGAAATTTCACTTCGGTCAGTCGAATTTGTTCCAACCAAGTTTGAGGTGAGTCATAATTAGCTAAGCCAATGAGGTGTTGGTGCATATCAAAAGCTCTTCGGCGTACATTTAATCCGCCGGGAAGGATCCCTTCGGAATGGCAACCAATATACACGCATTCGAGCATTGTGTTCCAAATTCGCATTAATTCGTGATGAATTTCAACTTCGGAACGCATCGATTTTTCGTTTTCGTAAACAATCTCTGAAATGCTTTTGTTTTGTTCTAAAGTGTATTTTAGCAATTCATTCGCATTTTGAATTTGAAAAGGAAAAGCACATTTTATTTCCAATTTCTTTTTGGCATTGATCCGCTCTTCAACCACAACAAACCCACCACCGATGGAGTAGTAGGTCGAAGAATATTCAGTGGTATCAAGCAAACTAGCCGTAAAAGTCAATCCATTGGCATGAAAAGGAAGGAAGTTTTTATTGAAAATGATGTCCTCGTCAAAGAAAAAAGGAATATCAATTTCATTCCCTAACTTAAGAATGTGTTTCTCTTTGATTTCGTTAATTACTTTGTCAATATTTTGAACAGGAATATATTCGGGATCTTGACCGCTTAAACCTAACATTATGGCTAAATCGGTGGCGTGACCTTTGCCAGTTAAGGAAAGCGAACCGTATAAATTTACTTTGATGTAATTTACATTTTCAAACAGATTATTGGCTCGTAATTCTCCCAAAAAACGTTCGGCTGCACGCCAAGGTCCAAGTGTGTGTGAACTTGAAGGACCTACGCCAATTTTGAGCATATCAAATACCGAAATACATTCTTCCATGAGAGAAAATTTAGTATGACAAATATAGAAGATTGGCTTCTATATTTTAATGGTATTATTAATTAATCAACTAAAAAAGTTATTCAGATTATTTAAGGTGCATTCAATTAATAGTTGCTTTACTTAAGTTGAATACCTGATTTTCTATTTTTTTTCTCATTTTCTTTCAGGAGTAATAACTTATTGTATTTTAAATCGTGTGTCAAAGTTTTTTATGAAATAAATATTTGTTACAAAGTCAATAAAAATAAGGGGTTAACAAAGAAGAGAAGTATAATTATTTTCTAATACAGAAATTAACATTCCTTATTTTATAAGGCTTTATAGCTTATTAGGTACAGTATAGGAATAATTATTTTTAATTTTTTACGGAAATTAGCAATTTTATAAAGAAAAAAATATCATTTGTTGCTTGTCTCGTATTCATTCTTTTTTTATTGGATAAATATATCCTACACAAAGATATAAATATACAATATACTTTTTTTGCAATGTAAAATCATTTTTTAATTTATACGAGTTATGCTTTGCAAAATTTCTTCTTTTTTATAATATACTCGATTACCAATGCCATAACTTTTTAGCTTTCCACTTTTTGTATGTTTCCAAAGGGATGATCTACTAATTTTTAGCAATTCGCAAGTTTCATGCGCAGATAATAAAGCATTCTCTGCCAAATTTGAGGAACTGAGTTTCTCAAGTACTAATTCAATTCTTTCCAATCTTTCTAAAATAATTTCAAAAGGATTTTCCATTTTTTTATTAAAATTAAAACAAAGTCAGTGAAGAATCAGTCTTTTGTGCTACTAAATTGACTTCGTATGGGAAGGCAAAATCTTTTATTGGAGTATGCTGTAACCATTTGATTTCATCCTCAGGTTTTAAGATTATTGGCATTCTCTTTTTAATGTTATGGATTTCTGCCATTAATGGATTGGCTGCTGTAGTAACAATAGTATAAGTGTCTTTAATCTCTCCTGTGCTTTGATCGGTCCATTGGGAATATAATCCTGCAAAAGCGAACAAATCATTGTTACCAATGCCGATTTCAAACTTGGTTTTGTTTTTTCCTTTTGAATCGTGCCATTGCCATTCATAAAAGCCATTGGCGATTACCAAACATCTTTTGTTTACAGCATCTTTGAAGGAAGGTTTTTCTTCTACTGTTTCAATTCTCGCATTTAAAGTCATTTTTTGGATGCTCTCGTCTTTTGCCCAAGAAGGTATTAAACCCCAATTGTAATGAAGTATTTCAGCTGGGTTTTCGTCTATAATAATTGGTGTTTGAGGGAAGTTGAAACCATTGAAATGCGCACTAGGTTTGAATTTATTCAAATCTTTTATTTTTGCTTTAAAACGCGATTCCACTTCAAAAGGAAATTTAGTTTGTTCAGTATGAAAGCACATTTTTTGAAATGGTTAATTAGTAGCTAATAACAAATTTAAAGATAATTATTGACTTTTAGTTATGCTAATTTTGTAAAGACATTTTGCCGAAAATGAACGCCAGCTTACAGTAGCAATGATTTTTTAGCATACAACTTACGGGGATTTTTCTCTACAAATTTATAAATTAATTGCATAATGTAGGGATGGCTTAGGTATAAGCTAACACAATCTTTGATTTCTGATGGATCATTAAATGCAACATCTGAGGATATGTATCCCATCCCATAAAAATGACCTTTTTCGACCCAAATGCAACTGCGTTCATCGGCAGTTCTTCCTTGGTCTATAATGCCAAAACTTTGTTTGTTTTTTATTATAAAATCAATTGCATTTTCAATTCTCTCGTTGTGAATTGTTATTTCAGGCAAACTATTGAGAGCATCCTGTTGTAAATTTCCTTTTGTAACTTGGGTGTCATATTTGCAAAAGCGATTGTCGATTTCAAATTGCTTAGAAAGGCTTTGTAGCAAATTGATACCATCGTATAAACTACTAAAATGTTCCAAGCAAGATTGAAACTTGCTTAATTTTCCAATACCTAAATACTTGTAGCCATTGCGAGCTTCATAATGATAGAGACCATATTTACCTTCAAATTTTTTTAAGGCTCTGTTATAAGCTGGCCAAAGATTTTTTATCTCGGTACATTCTAAAATTAACGCCATTAATTCAGTTGCACAAACTTCAAAGGAAATACCGTGGATGTCTCTTAAGAAATTTTGTCTTTGGGCATTGATAGTGTGACCGCTGAAATGGGTTGTTACTCTTTTTTTTATATTAATAGCTTTACCAACATAAATCACTTTTTTGAACTCATTATAAAAATAATAAACACCAGGTTTTTCTGGTAATTGGTTGAAATCCTCTGGAGGTAGATTAGGAGGCAAGCGTTGGTCTTGTGCCGTTTTCTTCAGCATTTTTTTAATTTCTGCTGCTGTATCCCATTCTAATAATCGAGAAAATAGGATAGCGGTAGCATCGGCATCACCTCCAGCTCGGTGTCTGTTTTCGATGGGTATAGCTAAGGAGGTGCAAAGTCTTCCTAAACTGTAGGATCCCAGTCCAGGTTTAATTTTTCTAGCAACTCGAACGGTACATAATTTTCTGGCTGTCCATTTGAAACCTGCTATTTCCAGCTCGTGCCGCACGAAAGAATAATCAAAATTGACATTATGAGCCACAAAAATTCGTTCAGTTAGTAATTCTAAAACTCTCTCTGCAATGTCATCGAAGATTGGTGCATCATTTACCATTTCATTATTAATTCCCGTTAACGCAAAAATGGGGAGCGGTATTTCTTTTTGTGGATTAACCAAAGTTTCAAAACGTTCAATTACCTGACTACCATCATGGATTATAATCGCAATTTCGGTAATGCGACTGCCACTAGCGTTACCACCCGTGGTTTCAATATCTACTATAGCATATTCTAACTTCTTCATCCCTATTTATCTAACATTAAATTTATTCTTTTTCGTACATGCTTAAAAATTCATTTTATGTCTCGGCAAATTAATTTCATGGGCTTGCGGATAAGGAAGTCTCTGGGTGCTGCTCACATCTTCCTTGATTTGTTGCTGAGTTTTATATTGATCCTTTGCATCCATATAACGAGGGTCAGGGACAAAAGGCATCTTCGCCATTTTTGATATGGTAAGGGTTGGGAAATGATAATCCACTTCTACAGTTCCTAATAACAAATAACACCCTCCACCTTGAAAGGGGAACTGTAACAGGTTGTCTGGAAAATGTACCGTATCAAAATAAGTACCTTCAAAATCAATCCAAGTCCCAAAATACATCGTCCCTTTTATAGTAGGAACTTGTTTTCTGGAAATTAGATAGGCTAACATTTTGACTTGCTTTTTGTGATGTTGGAGCAAAGCTGCAGCCATAACATCCCCTCGGTATTTGGTTTGTAGTAATTCAAAAACGGTACAAGAAACTGGAAAACTCAATAGTTCAATTTCATCAAAAGCATCTTCTCGAATGGAGCGTTCTAAATTGGGCAGTTTGAATTCTTTGACAGGTTCTTGCAACAACATTAGATTTTTATTTTCGGGTTTGAGGTTGTTAAGCAACAAACTGGCGATAACTAAAAGTTGATTCTTAGTTTTGCCTGTAAAGCGAAATGCGCCTATAAAAATTAAAGTTTTTATCCCTTCAATCCCCATTGGGATGCGATTAATGAAATCTTCCAAGGAAGTAAAAAGACCATTTTTATCTCGATCTGATTCCATAAATAATGCCATTTTACTATCTAAACTAAGCAGATGCATAAAGCCCAGATACACATCAGTGCCATAAAGATGGGTTTCATAATTGCTGTTATTTACACAAGGATTATGAATAGTGGCACCTGCCATTCTAGCTTCGTGGACATAGACTTCAGTTCGGTAAAATCCCCCTTGGTTGTTGATTACTGCCACCATAAATTCAATGGGATAATAGACTTTTAAATACAAACTCTGATAGCTTTCTACGGCATAAGAAGCGGAATGTGCTTTGCAAAAAGAGTACCCTGCAAATGATTCAATCTGACGGTAAATTTCCTCACTCAATGCCAAAGGATGCCCTTGCTCGACACAGCAAGCAAAGAAATGTTCTTTCACTTTTCGCAAGGCTTCGAAAGAGCGTCCTTTACCTGACATAGCCCTTCGAAGAATATCACCATCGGCAGCTGGTAAGCCCCCAAAGTGCAAGGCAATTTTAATGACATCTTCTTGATACACCATAATCCCATAAGTTTCGCCCAATTGTTCTTTGAAAACAGTATGGAAATACTCAAACCGAGAGGGATTGTTGTGGCGAAAAATGTATTCTTTCATCATACCTGATTTGGCTACACCGGGACGAATTATGGAGGAAGCCGCAACTAGGGTTTTATAATTGTCACATTTCAATCTTCGCAATAATCCACGCATAGCGGGACTTTCGATGTAAAAACAACCTATGGTTTTGCCTTGTGCCAAATAACTATTGGCCAATGCCTCATTTTTAGAAATAGCCGTATCTCTAATGTTTACTCGAATGCCTCTGTTTTTCTCTATCAATTTTACGCTGTCGTCAATATGTCCAATACCTCGTTGGCTTAGAATATCAAATTTTTCAAAACCGATATCCTCGGCAACGTGCATATCGAAAAGGACAATAGGAAACCCTTTTGGTGGCATTTCTAAAGGGGTGTAATTGGTAATGGGTTCTTCGGATATTAGAATACCACAGGAATGCATACTGCGTTGGTTGGGGTATTTTTCCAGCATCATTCCGTACTCTTGCACGAATTTCACGATACTGTTGGTATCGTGCAGCTTCATCGGATTTTTGGCGAGCTGATCTAATTCATCTTTGGGCAAGCCAAATACTTTGCCTACTTCCCTGAAAATAGAACGGTATTTGAATTCGACATTGGTGCCACAAAACGCTACGTGCTCTTTGCCATAGCGATTGAAGATGTATTCCAGAATTGCATCCCGCTCTTTCCAACTCCAATCAATATCAAAATCAGGAGGACTTTTTCGGTTTTCATTCAAAAAACGTTCAAAGTACAAATCCAATTCTATCGGGCAAATGTCGGTAATCCCAAGGCAATAGGCGATGATGCTATTGGCACCACTACCACGACCAATGTGCATAAAACCCCGACTGTTGCTGTAGCGAATGATGTCCCAAGTAATCAAGAAATAGCCACTAAATTCCAATTGATCAATCACTTTAAGTTCTTTCTCCACACGAGCTTTTGCTTGACTATTTTTTTTTCCATACCGCCAAAGCATTCCTTGATGGGCCAAAGAAGTGAGTAAAGCGATGTCGGACTGGCGATTATTGGTATAAAACTTTTTGTTTTTTGGGGTACTACAATCAAAAGTAAAATGACATTGTTCAATTAGTTGTTCCGTGTTGCTAATGATTTCGGGATATTCGGCGTAGTAAGCCAAAAGTGTTTCCAAGGGTTTTAATACTTCAGAAGTTTTGCAATAATCGGCTTCTGTTAGTTTTGATAAAATGATATTAGCATCAATGGCTCTTAGTATTTTATGCAGATTAAATTCTTTTTTGGTTCTGAAAGTTACGGGTTGCAACACTACCATTTTAGTTATTTTACTTTTGAGTGTTTCCGAAAAAAGTTTCGAAACTTCTTCTGGTCGAATACCGATAAACTCATTTTCTCGTAGCGTTTCAGGAGCATTTTCCAAGGTGTAAATAATAAAAACTGAATCGAGTTCTGGTGCTTCTATTGGTAAAGGTTCACCACTGAAATTATAAGCGGTCAGGAATCGGTTCATTGCAGCCAATCCCTTGGCGTTTTTAGCCAAACCGATGTAACGCATTCTCTTTTCGGAATGAAATTCGATACCGACCAAAGGTTTAATTCCGACGGCATCACAGCCTTTTATAAAATCATAAATTCCTGTTACAGTATTGATATCTGTTAATGCCATCACTTTTACTCCACAAGAAACGGCTTGACTAATAAGGTCATCAAGCGGTATAGTGCCGTAACGCAAGGAATGAAAAGAATGACAGTTGAGATACATGAGCCAAGTTCTATTTAGAATTTCGTTTTAAAATTTCGTCTTTATTGTTGGGTTTGAAGGAAGCTCCTGCGCAACGCATTACGGCATCAAAACCGTAACGGCTTTTCATTTTATCCATAGCTGCATAAAGCGATAACATTTCTTCGGTATCTTCAAATAGATTGATTTGGTAGGTGCCACGAACCAGCCCACTAAAACGAATTCCTATCAAACGCAATCTCATCCGTCGTTGAAAGAGTTTTTCGAATAGTTCCATCACGTTTTTGGTTAGGATGTGATCGGCTGAAGTATAGGCTATTTTGCATTGTTTAGTTTCTGTATCAAAATTGGCATAACGAATTTTGACCACTACGGTCGAAGTCAACCATTGTTCGGAACGCAGTTGAAAGGCTAGTTTTTCAACCATACCGATTAGGATGGTTTTTAGTTTCACCAAATCTATGGTGTCTTGTGAGAAGGTATGTTCAGTTGAAATTGATTTTCTCTCGGTATAGGGTTCTACAGGATTGTTGTCTATTCCGTTGGCTTTTTTCCATATTTCGAAACCATTTTTTCCTATCATTTGTTGGAGTACTTCCGCAGGCATTTCAGAAAGGGTTTGAATGGTACGAATGCCTATTCGGGATAACAGCCTAAAGGTTACATCGCCCACCATAGGTATTTTTTGTATCGATAATGGGTTCAAAAAGGGTTTTACCATGTGTTCAGGTATTTCCAGATTCATTTTTTGTTTTCCTTCACCAGTGCCAATTTTAGAAACGGTTTTGTTAACCGATAAGGCAAAAGTTAGGGGCAATCCTGTTTCTTTAGTGATTCTTTGTGCTAGTTCGTTGGTCCATTTGTAACTGCCATAGAATTTGTCCATTCCTGTAATGTCAAGATAAAACTCATCAATGCTGGCTTTCTCTACTATGGGTGCTTTTTCTTGAATAATTTCAGTGATGGTATGGGAGAATTTGGAATATAATTCCATATCTCCTTTCAGTACTTTGGCTTGGGGACATAATTTGAGTGCCATATTTATTGGCATAGCCGAACGCACCCCAAAATGACGTGCTTCGTAGGAGCAAGAGGCCACCACGCCACGGTCGCCACCGCCAATAATCAGTGGAATTCCTTCCAATTGCGAATTGGTTAATCTTTCGCAAGAGACGAAAAACGTATTCATATCGAGATGTACAATAGCCCTTGTCATTTTCATTCATTTGTAGTTTACAAAATTAGTACAGATACTAACAATATTTTGTATATTTGTAGTTACAAATTGTAACAAAATTATTATGTCATTATTTTCAGATAATATCAGGGCATTGAGAGTACGGGATAAAATCTCGCAGGAGAAATTAGCGGAGCATTTGCAAATAACCAGAGGAAGGTATGTGAAATATGAAGATGGAACTTCGGAAGCTCCGTATGAAATACTGAAGAAAATAGCCCTATATTTTCACCTGAGCATCGATTTATTGCTTTCAGTTGATACTCGGAAAATCGATGTTACTGACTTAATACGTTTGGAAAACAATCGACTTCTTCTCCCAATTCAGGTAGATCCTAATGGGGATAATATCATAGAAATAGTTACTGAAAAAGCGAAAGCTGGTTATCTTACAGGCTATTCGGATCCAGAATATATCGAAAGCTTACAACAAATCAATTTGCCTTTTTTAGGATCAGGGAAGCATAGGGGATTTCCTGTAGAGGGTGATTCGATGCCACCACATGAAGAAGGTTCTATAATTGTGGGTCGTTATGTGGAAAAACTGGGGGAAGTACAAGATGGAAAAACCTATATTCTGATTACTAAAAATCACGGTATGGTATACAAACGACTAAATAAAAACAAAAAGAATGCTTTGGTTTTAGAATCGGATAATCGATTTTATCCAAACTATGAAGTAAAATTTTCGGATATTCTCGAGATATGGGAATTCAGGTGTAATATAGGCCGTACCGATAACAAACAACCCATCACAGAAATAGAAAGTTTGAAAGATATTTTATTAGAATTGAAAAGAGAGGTTGCTGAGATTAAGGTGCAAAGGTTGTCCTAGTTTTGTCCTAAAATTGTAGTTATATAAAAAATCCGAAGTCGTGAGACTTCGGATAGCTGGGGACTTCGGATAGCTAGGTTCGTAACCTCTCCGTTTTCGGTTTAACGAAAACTTGATGCGGAACGGTAATTCCACTAAATTCCAGCCATATCAAAACAGCTGTTATAGCCAGCTTTTTATTATTAGTATTAAAAATCTAAACTTGATAATTTACGAAAACTTCTATTTTCTAATGTTATTGGCATTTGTTTGTCAAAATTGTCAGCAACTTCCATTCCTATTTTATTTTCTGGTATAGCATATGTTTTTCCTACTGTATCTATCAATCCAAATAAATTTAAATTTGGAAAATAAATATTTAGTGAATTTTCAGGTTCATTTGTTAATAGGTCAATGTTATTTCCTTTCAATTCGGTTAAAATCAGAAATTCTTTTACTCCGAACCAATTGTCATCGGTGACTTTTGTTTTATCGTTAAATATTGGCTTAATAATTACATTCTCTATTTGGAAAGGAAAATAAAGTAATCCGTTTTTATAATATTCTAGAGATGCTTTAATAAAATCTTTAGATGCATTAAGTCGTTCTACATCTGATACCTCAAATACTTCATTTATTAAATGTGATTTAAGATTTTCTTCTCTGAATTTATTGAAAGAATCAAAGTAAATTTCGTAAACAATTCCAGAGTAAATATGATTGATAATATAATCACTTAGTTTGATAAAATTACTTCTTAATTCAGATATAAAACTCATAGCTTCACCTGAACCACCACATGCTGATTGGTAAATATTACGGCCAATGACAAACAGTTTATCACTATTTATAATATTTTCTTCAATGCCTTTCCTTGCTGTTTCTATAAAATAGTGAAGTGCTGGATTTTGTTTATACCAATTATAAGTCTTTAACTCCTCTATAGTTTTAGTAAGAATCGTATCATCATGTAAAGGAAAATCTTTATCAGATAATGCATGAGGTGAATATGCTATTTGATTTGGATTTTCTACAATATCAGTGTTAATAGGTTCAATAGCGTCAACAGTTTCTTCAAGTGTAGAAGTGGTTTCTTCCTCACCTTTTTCTTTTAAAACATTTTTGTTTTCGTCTTCTATTATAGTTTTTTGATTATGTACAATTTGCAAAGCATTTGCTAAATCGATAAAAGTATTGCTTATTTTTCCAATTAGTATTTTTGTAAATTGTTCAAAATTGACAATATGAAATTCTTCAGAATTTGTGTAAGTTTTAAATTCGTGAATCAATCTAGAATCTACAATTTTAAACTGTGGATGATTGTTCCCCTGTAATCTACCATTAACAGTTATTTTAAATGGAGCATAGACCCAATCTTTCTTTTCATCATTAGTTATAAGGATAGCTTTTTTAATGTTCTTGGATTTGCAAAAATCAAGAATTTCATACCATAAGATTAAATCACCATGAGCATTTAAATCTTTTTTGTCATCTTGAAATCCAGGTGGTAGTTTATGATTATATCTTATTTGTCCTAATTCTTTAACCTTTGACAGAACATTTTCAAGATTAGTGTCAATTATACATTTTTCAAAAGTTTTTTCTATCTCTTTGTGAACTTTTATTTTATAGTCATGACCTTTGGAAGAAGTTGTAAATTCAATTTTAGCTATTTTTTCTTCAATAATTTTTAAGTCTTCTTGAAACTCAGTAATGTTTTCATATTTTGATTTTGTTAAACTTGCGTCGTCAATATACATTTTCAAGAATGCACTTGCTTGTGTGAATTCTTTCTTTATTGTTTTTATTTTAGTTAAAGGGCTTAAATAATCTTGTATTTGATCTCTAATAAATCTATTACTATATTCATTTATTACCCAATTAGGTATTTTTATTCTGTCTTTTACAATATATGTTTTAATCCAATCTAAAAATTCTTTTCGCGCAGAATCATGTATTCCATACATTAGTGCAATAATGTTTGTGTCAATAAAAATTGTACAATCATCATCTTGAATTAATTTAAATATTTCGTCATTATAGTCGTTGACGTTGATTTCTGCTAATGGAAATTTCATTGTTTATTTAGTTAGTTTTAAAATTGGCTATAACGGTTTTGGCGCTTGGCGAAGGTGGCAATTTTTAGCACAAATGTTGATACGAAGAACTGGAATTGAACCTACCACAAAACTTTTATACAAAGCACAGAACCGTCACTTTTGCCAAACCGTGTTAGCGGTTCGGTGTTTCTCATTTGTTAAATATAAATTTCACAATTCGTTCTGTTGCTTTTATTGTTGCTGCGTCAATATCGTCTTTCGTCCAAGTGTATTTGGGATATGCTGTCAACGCCAAAGCAATGCCATATTTGCTGTCTTTGAAGCCAGATTTATTATCAATTGAATTTTGCTTTTTTGTCTTGAACCATTCTCGCCCAATTGACTTATTTATGTCTTCTTCAAGCAATATTTTATTCCCAAGTTTGTTTACTACACTATTAAACTCTTCTTTTGTTGTAATATTTGCATCTTGTTGTATTGTCGTTATGTTACGACCACTCGAAGGCATTATATGTTCAATGTTTACATTCTCTGCAAAGTCAAACTTAGTTCCTTTGTTTTTAGAATAAAGGTATTCGTTAATAAAAACAAGTAGATTTTTATCGTATTCAATAATTGCATCCGAAATAGTGTCTTCTTTCCAATTGTTCGAGATGTGTTCATTGAAATTATTTTTGATAATGTCAATTGAAACATTTTTGTCAACTAATTTAATGTTCTCACCAAACAGAAATGTCTTGAATTTAGAACTTGAATAGCCAGCATCACTCAATTCTAATATGGTAAATAATCTAAGTAAACACTCACACAAGTCCAAAATATTTTCTTCTGTTATTTCCGTTATTTCGTAACGATGTAAGTAGCCCGACAAAAACAACTTAGCATTTTCGTTACATTTCAAAAGCAATTTTACAGTCGGATAATCTTTGATGTTATTCCAAATAGTTGTGATTTTAGCTAAGTCATTACATAACAACAATGGTTCATTCAACAATTCTTTTTTAATGTCAGTATAATATCTTCTTAAACCTGGTGTTGTTACATCAACTGATTCGTTTCCTTCTTTGTTGATGCTTATATATTCTTTGTTGATGGCACGCTTGATATACATAAATTGTTGTAAAACAGCATCAATGTCTATAATTTTTCGGTTACTTAGTTCATTTGCTAATTTGTTGATGTTTTCCCATTGGTCGTTAAATGTTTTTTTGTCATCACCAGCATTTGAGTATAGTTGTGCAGAAATTATGTCGGCATCTGAAAGTGGCATACCAGTTGAGTTAAGCGAATTAAACATTGTAATCGCTTGCTCAATTTGCCAACTACGAATTTCAATAACTTGGCATTTCTCCAAAAATATTTTTGCAAATTGATTTAGTTGGGATTCTGGCTTTTCGCCTAACTTGTTAAAAAAGTATTTGAAGTTGCGAAAGTGATTTGTGTATTTATTGTCTTTTTGTTTTCGTGGAATTTTATATACGTTCTGTTCAGATGTAATATAATCTGCTGCTTCTATAATTGTTTTTACTTCTTTGGGAAATAATTCATTTATCGATTTGTTTTCTATTATCAAGATGTTTTGCGTTTTTACATAATCTTTTAGCATTGAAGGAATGTCTTCGTCTTCAGCTTTATACAAAATCGCCATAATTTTATTTCTGTTGGCTTTAAGCCCTGCTTTAAGTGCTTCTGATTCTTCATCGTCAGAAACTTTTGGAATAGCTTCATTTAATTGCATTAACAATGCTTTAAGCAATAACAAAAAAGTCGTTGTGCGTTGTTGTCCATCAATTAAGCTGAATTTATGAGTTTCTGAACAATCTACGATGATTGTCCCGAAAAAATATGGGTCGCTTGCGTTAGATGCAATAAACGCATCAATGTCTTGCCACAATTTATCACATTGAGTTATGTCCCAAGAGTAACCACGCTGATATTCAGGAATTACAAAATTTTCGGATTTGTCAAGTTTAAGGAATTTGCTAATTAATTTCAGCGTTGGTTCAATATTTTTTGCCATTTTCTATCTTGTCTTTTATTTTATGTTGTCTTGTCGTTCGTTATTTTGAGTTTTTTGAATTCGATGCGTGGTCGTCCTACACTGACCGCTAACTTTTAATATGTGTAACAAACCTTCCCGAATATGTGTAGATTGGTATGACAAACGTCATACTTAATTTTCAAATCAAATATATAATAAAATTACTAGAAGGTCTATATAATCTAAGCCACCATCCCCTTCACAAATACCTCCACAAACTCCTTCATTTTGGCAATAATCCGATCCCCAATTACTCTGGCCTGCAAGATGCTGGGTCTGTTGTCTAAACATTGGAAAACCTCGTCTTTTATGGGTTCTCTACCGCTGTAGATATAGGCGTCTATAAGTGATTTGAATTGGGCTTTGTCTAAATGTTCGTCTTCGCATAGTTTGCCTAATGCGAGTACTTTTTGCTCTTGCCAGAATTTTTCGAATTCGTCTTCAATGTTATCGCCATCTTTGATGTGAGGCATATTCTCATCGATAAATTTCTGAATCAGTTCTCGTTTGCTTCTTAACTGAATATTGCCACCCAATAAATCAATGATGGCTTTTCTTTGTACCGCTGCTGCTGATTGTGTTTTTGTTCCTTTCAATTGGGCTAACAATTTCAGGATATAAGCAACGTTGATTTGGTCTCTGTGAATTAACTCCAATTCAAAATCGATGTCATTGAGTATCGACGTCTTTTGCTTTTCAGTATCTCGTTTGACCTTTTCATACAAGTATAAATATTTGCTCTTGTAATCTTCAAATTCCTGCTCGTCAATGAGTAAATCCTCCCAATCAAAATCAGTGTAGGATTGCAAAACGTTCATCGCTCGCATCAATTTTCTGAAGGCTTGTACAAATTGCGCTTCATCTTCTTCGCTTTCTAAATCATTTACGCTTTGGTAGGTTGGTGTAATTTCCCGTAAGAGTTTCAAAGCCTCGTCAAACTTCTCCGCTATTTTTTCATAATCGGGCATTGTAACCACTTCAATGGCATCTTTGTTCGAAAACAAAGTAATGGCATCGTCTGTGGCTTTTTTGAGGTTTCTAAAGGATAAAATGTTCCCTTGTGACTTCTGTTCTCCAAGGATTCTATTGGTTCTCGAATACGCTTGAATCAAGCCGTGTTGCTTCAAGTTTTTATCCACATAAAGCGTATTTACTTTTTTGGCATCAAAACCCGTAAGCATCATATTCACTACGATGACAATATCCAAACGGTCTTTCTCGTAGTTGAAGTTTTCCTTTTCACGGTCTTTTAATCGTTTGCTTATATTTTGGGCATATTTTTGAAATGATTCACTGTCTTTTGTCGAATAGCTAGTGCCAAACATATTGTTATAATCAACAATATAGCTTTCTAGTTTGTCTCGGCTGTGGCTAGATTGTAAAGCGGTTCTAGGTTCTGCCATAACATCAAAATCGACTTCATCACCTGGCAAAAAATCCTGCGCTTCGTCTGAGTCTTCGTTAGTGCCATAAGTAAAAATAGTGGCAATACGCAAATCGTGTTCTCCTGCCGCTTTCTTCTCTTGAAAAAGGTCGTAATACTGAATCACATTATTGATACTGCTTACCGCTAACAACGCTGAATAATCTCTACTAAATGTCTTTTGATTGTGATAGGTAATGATGTAATCAACGATTTTATTGATTCTCTTTTCGGAATCCAAAACCTCTTGTTTATCAATATCTTCGACTTCGATGTCGATAAAAGAATTGCTCTTGTTTTTGTATTTCCCCACATATTCTATCCCAAAACGCAATACGTTTTCATCCCGAATAGCATCGGTGATCACGTATTTATGCAAGCAGTTCCCAAACAAATCTTTTGTAGTGCGTTTTCCTAAATCATTTTTAGAAGCATTTTCGGCAAAGATGGGTGTTCCTGTAAAACCAATTAACTGGCTTTTGTCAAAGAATTTGGTAATTCTATCGTGGGTTTCGCCAAATTGGGAACGATGGCATTCATCAAATATAAATACGATTTTCTTGTGTCGTAAGGCTTCTATTTTACCCGCAAAACGTTCCGAAACAGCATTGTTTAATTTCTGGATCGTGGTTAAAACCAACTTGGTATTGTCCGTTAATTGCCTTACCAAAGATTGTGTATTATCCGTAACATCAACACTGTCCTTTTTGAAAGCATTGAACTCAGTCATCGTTTGATAATCCAAATCTTTTCTATCCACTACAAAAACGACTTTGTACACCTCTGGCAATTCCATCACGATTTGACTAGCCTTGAAAGAAGTCAAGGTTTTACCCGAACCCGTGGTGTGCCAAATATAAGCGTTGTCACTAGAGTTTTTTACTTGATGAATAATCGCTTCAGTAGCAAAATATTGATACGGTCGCAAAATCATCATTACTTTATGGGTTTCATTAATCACGATATAATGGGCTACCATTTTGCCCAAATGAGTTGGATTCAAAAAAGCAGCTGCAAACTCGGTTAACTCGGTAATGTTTTTATTGGTGGCATCTGCCCAAAAGAAGGTTTGTTTTACGGATTGCAGTTTGTTGTTGGCCAAATATTTGGTATTAACCCCATTGCTTATCACAAACAATTGCACATATTGAAACAAGCCGTGATTGCTCCAAAAAGAATGCAATTGGTAGCGATTAATTTGGTTAAATGCTTCTTTAATTTCTATGCCTGAACGTTTGAGTTCTATTTGTACCAAAGGCAAACCATTGACCAAAAGCGTTACATCAAAACGGTTCTTGTAGCTTCCTTCGAGACTAACTTGATTGGTAACTTGAAATAGATTTTTGCTATTGTCTTCCGCATTGAAAAAACGAACATAAAACGAAGTGCCATCTTCTTTGGTCAATTGAAAACGGTCTCTTAAGGTTTTGGCTTTTTCAAATACATTGCCTTTGGCTAAATGATTGATAATTGCATCAAACTCTTTGGCTGTAAAAGTGGTTTCGTTAAAAAGTTCGAGTTGATTTTTGAGGTTTGAAACCAAAGCATTACCATCGGGAATGGATACAGACGCATACCCTAAACCCAGCAATTGCTTGATTAAGTTGTTTTCTAATATAGCTTCCGATTGATGACTCATTTATTTACAAGGTGTTATTTTTTATCGTACTATTCTCAAATAGTTAATATAATGTTTACTGCTATTGTATTTATTTAAAAAAGTAATATATTTGCATCACAATTATAACAAAAACGATTCAAAGATAAAAGGATTGGGGTGTCCCCGGTCGAGCAGAAGCCAAACAATTTGTTTGGCTTTTGTTTTTTATGGAAATATCTTAAGCCCATATCTCTTGCCGTTTTTAGTATATATTTTTTTCTCTAAAACTTCGTATGCAGGATTCGCTCTTTTAGGCTCAATAACATAGCGAGCTATGGGATAAGCAATTAAATCAGCTAATTGCAAACCGTTTATGTTTTCTTTTTTATCTCTAAAAGTAATCTTTATGCCTACTTCCAGTAAGCGTTCTGAACTTACATAAGCGGTTCCCCTTGAAACCAATCGTTGAAAATGTTCGTCTAATTTTTTATCTTCCTTTTTTCCTCTTTTTTCAATAATTATTTCTAATTGTTTCTTAACGTCTTTTATTTCATCCAGACTAAAGATGGCTCTTTCGACAATAAAGGACAAGGCTACTTCATATACATCATTAGACAATTTGCCATAGGTATTAATGTACTTTTCCTTATGTATTGCCGAAGCTAAGATTCTATATTTTGAATTTTCAATTACGTCATTAATCCTCAGATAAAAATTACGTTTAATTTCTAAATCGAACAAGATTTGAAATTCTTTTTCGCATTTTCTAATGTCTCTAGAGTGCAAAATGACTTCTTTATTAAACCAAAACTCATTTTTAATGGCATTGATAGTATCACGTGTTTGAATATAATTTTCTTCGCTGGTGATTAAACCACATAATAAAAAAACAGGAAAAGAAGCGTCTAGGGTTGCTAAACCGTGATCGCCGCTTTCATCAATAAACAGATAGTATTTTTTAACTAATTCACTCATTCTCTATTTTATTGTCAGAACCTTGATTCACAAGATTTTCTTAATTTTTCTGATTCACACAGTACATAATCCTTTTTTATCCTTTTAATCGAGAAAATCAAGGTTCAGACAATTAATCATGGTTCAGACCATTTTATTATTATGTACCCTCTTAAACTGTAAACTCTTCGCTCCAAAATTGATCAACAAACCAATTTCTATAGTATAGGCTTCCAAATAATTCATTGCTTGTGCCAAATGGACATCTTCCATCTGGATTAATGCTTTTAGCTCCACCATAATACACTTCTCTACAAAAAAATCTACTCTTCGTCCGCCAATACGTTCTTTTTTATAATAAATATCCATCTCATATTCTCTCTGATAATTTAAACCCATCGCATGCATTTCTATTTCTAGTGCTCTTTGATAAATGACTTCCTGAAAACCATTTCCCAACGTTTTGTGTACTTCCATAGCGGCACCGATAATCTTCTGAGTAATATCTTGATGTTTCATATTTATTTTTTTTGACCTTGATTTATTTGATTCTTCTTATTGTCAGAACCTTAATTCACTTGATTTTCTTGATTTTTCTGATTTACAAAGTACATAATCCTTTTTTATCCTTTTAATCGAGAAAATCAAGGTTCAGACAAACATTTGCTGCAACAAACCTTTTTTAAAGCTTTGCATTTGATTAATTTGTTGGCTGGTGCTTTCTATTTTGGTATCAATACTCGATAAGAAATCAGCGATTTTTTGTTGTTCTTCGAGGCAAGGAAAATCAAATTTTAATTTCTCAATGGTTGATTTTGATAAACTTGGCACTCCCGAAGCTTCATTATGTAATTTCCAATTTACCTGTTGAAACACGCAATAAATAAATTTTGGAGTAACATTTTTAAAAGTATGAGTATAAAACAAAGTATCAACTGTCCAAAATTCACCATTGAAATAAAATGGTTTATCTATAGTCCCTTTTCGTCCAATAAATACTGTTTCTCCACTGTGAAGATATTTGTTTACAGATAGCATATAACCACCTGTTCCGAAAACTGGAATATTACCTTTTTCTAAGTGCTTATAATCTTTGCCACTTCCAATTTTGAGAACATCCCCCAACTTTTTCTCTTCCCAATCCGCATAATCTAATCCATCCTCATCTTTAAACCTTAATTTACCAGAGAACAATTGTTGCATTACGCCTTTTTTGTATTGGGATAACAATTCCTTTTTGCGGGAAAGTTGTTGGATTTTTTCATCGACCGCAGTTAAAAAAGAAGCTATTTTTTGTTGTTCGGGGAGTGTTGGAATATTTAATTTTAGACTTTTTAATTGACTACTATATAAATGAACCACAGAAGAACCTTGTGCTAATTTTGCGATTTCTAACTTTTTCTTGTTATTCAAATAAAATGAAAGAAATATTCCATTCAAGGAAGAACGAATAATATTTAAATCACCACTCAAAGCAACTCCAGATTTTAATACACATGAAGCAGTAGCGATATCAAGTTGTGTTTCTCCTGAAGCGGGAATTATTACATCATTATATTCACTTAATTCTAAACCTTTTAAAGGTAAATTGGTTTTAGAAACAACATTTACTATTAGTTCATTATAAGTTGTATATAATTCGCCATAACGAATACATTCTAAATCGCCATCGTCAATAATATCTGATTTTGATATTCCTTTTCCTTTCCTAAATTCGGCTACGTCATTTAATAATGTTTCTTTCCACTTGCCATCAAACTCCTTAAATCGTAATTGAGGACTGTTTTGTGTAATTATCATTCGTTTAGTTTTTTGAGGCTGGTATTTCCTAATAATGATTTCATTTGCGAGATGGCAATAGTGTTTATTTGTGTCAAACGTTCCCTTTGAAATACTCCTTGATGAATCAACACAGCATTGATACTTTCTATATTACTCAAAACCACGAGCTGCTCTATAGTGGCTTCATCACGAATATTGCCAATTGCTTTGGGATTTTCTATTCGCCATTGTTTAGCTGTTTTACCAAACAAGGCTACGTTGAGCAAGTCGGCTTCATCGGCATAAATGAAATTTATTTTTTCATTGGTCAGTAACAAAGGCATCAAATTTTCCTTTATGGCATCTGTGTGAATTTTGTAATTTACCTTAGCCAAGGTACGTTGTAAATTCCAAGATAATTTCAAACGGTCATTTTCGTCCTCTTTTAAGCGTTGAAATTCTTTTACTAGTAATAATTGAAACTTTGGACTTATCCACATTCCAAAATGAAATGCAATATCTTTGTGTCCGAAAGTACCACCATATCTTCCTGCGGTAGCTTCTAGCCCAATTGCACTAGTACTTTGAATCCATTGTTTTACTGAAAGCACAAAATTATTGCTTCCTGCTTGGTTTTTAATTGTACCGAATTCGGTATAATTAAAAGCTGGATTGTACAGTGCTTCCCATTCTCCAAGATATTCAATAGTGCTTTTGAGACTGAGCCATTTTATAATTACAACCTCTTGCATTTGGCTTCGTGCCATATCTGTTAATGAAATGTATTCCTCTCTACTATTTTTTGATAGGATAGCAATTTCAGTTCCTTCAACATTAATACTTTTGCTTTTTGCCATTTTATTAGTTTTTTTTCTTAAAAAGCAACCTTGTAATTCTTACCGTCTGCGGCAGTTGTTAAGTAATCCTTAACAACTGAATTCTCTTCTAATTCGTTTTCTTTCAGTATTTTAGATATGTGCATACTGACATTAGGCACAGAGGTGTCAAAAAGTTCGGCCAATTGATTTTGATTCATCCAAGCATCACCATCTCTGGTGAAAAGTGCTACCGAAGATTTACCGTCAACTGTATTGTAAATAATAATATCTTGTTTTTCCATATTAAAAAGGTGTTTCAATTCCTAATTCAGTACAAAAGTTTTCAATTGTTGCATCGGTTGTTTTAGCAAGGTCTGCCAATTCCCTTAATTCGGTGGTTATGGCTTTTAAATCTATTGCATCTTCTTCTTCAAAAGTATCCACATAACGAGGAATATTCAGGTTATAGTCGTTGGTGGTAACTTCACTTAAAGCGGCAATATGGCTGTATTTATCTTCTTCGGTTCGGTTTTCGTAAGTGCTTAAGATTTTGTCAATATCTTCGGTACGCAACACGTTTTGGGTTTTCACCTTTTCGTACTGTTGGCTGGCATCAATAAACAAAATGCTTTTGGCATCGGTACGCTTTTTCTTCAAAACCAAAATACAAGTCGGGATACTCGTTCCGTAAAAAATATTGGCTGGCAAACCTATTACGGCATCCAAGTAATTCTTCTCCTTTATCAAATATTCCCGTATGTGTCCTTCGGCACCGCCACGAAACAAAACACCGTGAGGGAGAACAATTGCCATAGTTCCGTTATCGGCTAGTTGGTGAACCATATGTTGCTCAAAGGCAAAATCGGCTTTACTACTAGGAGCGAGTTTACCATAAGCCGAGAAACGATCATCGTTCATAAACAAAGGACTCGCACTCCAATTAGCAGAAAAAGGAGGATTGGCAACAATGGCTTCAAAACGCATATCATAATGTTGAGGGCGTTCTAAAGTATCTTCGTTTTTAATATCAAATCGTTTGTAATGCACATCGTGCATAATCATATTCATACGGCATAAGTTATAAGTCGTAGGATTCATCTCCTGTCCGTAAAAAGCACTTACGTCTGTTACTTCTTTGGCAACACGCAACAACAACGAACCTGAACCACAAGTGGGGTCATAAACGCTCTTTAATTTGTCTTTGCCTACCGTTACCAGTTGAGCCAAAACGCTACTTACTTGTTGAGGCGTATAGAATTCGCCTGCTTTCTTGCCTGCACCACTGGCAAACTGTCCTATTAAATATTCGTAAGCATCTCCCAGAACATCGCTGTCGGTATTTTCTAAATCAAAGTCAATTTCATCTAAATGTACCAAGACTTTTACAATGAGTTCGTTTTTGTCGGCTTCGGATTTTCCTAGTTTATGAGAGGTTAAATCGAGATCGGAAAACAAGTTGCCAAAATCTTCTTCGCTTTCGGAACCCATAGTACTTTGCTCAATGTGCGTGAGTACTTTGGCTAAATCACCCAGAATGAAATTGTTTTTCCCGCCTGCGTTTCCTCTTCGTGCTAATTCTGAAAATAAATCGGTTGGTTCCAAGAAAAAGCCCAGTTTATCAATGGCAAGTTGTTTTATTTCGGTCATCAAGATAGCTTCGTCAGGATGTCCTTCTATTTGTTGGAAAGTTAAACTGTCTGGTTTTAGGATGGTGTTGGCATACAAATCCATTTTTGTACTCAGGTACTTGTAGAAAATAAAACCTAATATGTAATCTCTAAAATCATCAGCATCCATTTTCCCCCGAAGGGTGTTGGCGATATTCCAAAGTTGTTGTTCTAATTTTTGTTTTTGTTCTGCTGCCATTAAATTGTTTAAAGCTAGTTTTGAGGGTTGATTTTAAAAAGTTTAAAAGTAGGAATAATAATTTTAGCAAAGTAAGAATTTTGGACTAAATTATAAATGATTTTTACAGCGCAGTGTGGCACTATTTTTTAATATAGGTATTGTAGCGTTGTTTTACTTTTTTAAGTAGATATCTACTTACAGTTTTTTTCAATCCAATCATTTGCTTCGGAATATCCTAATATTACAGCTCTATCCCAATCCTAGCAGGCTTTATTTCTCAGTCCTAATTTCATAATAGAATAAGATTTAACCCGTTGGGTGTAATTCAATTTATAATTTTTTAAACACATAGAAACATAGTTTTTTATTGATTTTATTGAGACGTTTCACTTTTTGATAGTGAAACATAGCTATGTGAAACCAAGAATTGGTCTATCAAACTCTTTTTTTCTATATTTCTATGTGTTAAAATTTTATATTTTGTTAATAATTGAGTTTTCTATTAATTACACCCAACGGGTTAAGATTTAGATTAATAGTACTCAAATTTAAACTATTGAAACCATCCTCTTTTACGGTTTTTCACATTTTGCGTTCTTTTTTCAAAAAAAATTTCTCCGTTTAATTCCTTTGTCACATAGAGCCTGTCCTCCCCAGACTTGTAGTTACTATAACAGCGCACTAACCAAATCTTGGAAAGCTCTTGTTTAGCCTGTCAAACTACCACGGTTGTTTAAGTAAACTACCGCCGTAGGTTGTTCAATCTACCGTGGTTGTTTTGTTCATTCGGCATTATTATTCCATATCTTTGTCTATAACAAAAAACAAAATTGTAATCACTAATCTATTTTTAGTATGGCCATACCTTTTTCACCTTCGGGAAAAACCAATCCTACCGATGCTTCGGCACCAATGAAATATTACCCTCGCGCCAGTAATTTTGGCGAAATAGATTTAGAAGAGTTGGCCGAGCAAGTTTCTTTCAGTTGTTCTGCGACTCCAGCCGATTGCTATTTAGTGATTATGAGTTTGGTGCAAGAGGTTTCCAATTCTTTAGAAAAAGGAAAAATTGTGCGTTTAGGAAATTTGGGCTCGTTTCAAGTGAGCATCAAAGGGAGTAGTAGTGATACGGCAGAATCCGTAAGACCACAAAATGTGACCAGTTCCTCAATTCTTTTTAGACCGGGAAAAAAATTAAAAACGATGTTGAAACGATTGGTTTTTGTCCCTAAAAAATAAATAGAATTATTTGCCGATGCAAAAGTTAGCAAAGATATTCCCCAACAATTCATCATTAGTAACTTGCCCAGTAATCATCCCAAAATGATACAAAGCTTCCTTAATATCAATCGCCATCAAGTCGCTCGATAAGTTGGTTTCCAATCCGTATTTTACTTTTTGTATTTCGTCTAACGCTTTCAATAAAGAATCATAATGACGCGTGTTGGTCACAATCGTCTCATTGTTTCTCAAAGCACCCGTATTCACAAACGATAGCAACTGATTTTTGAGTTCGTCAACGCCAATGTTCTGTTTAGCGGAAATAGTTTCAGGTTTCAGGTTTAAAGTTTCAAGTTGCTGCTGAATGTTTAAAATTTCTTCATCCGATAACAAATCTATTTTATTAACAACAACAATAAGGGGTTTTAGTGGGTATTTGTTTTTTACTTTTTCTATTTCGGTAATGTATTCCGAACCTGAAACTTTAAACTTTAAACTTTCAAACAAATATAGCACCACCTGTGCTTGTTCTATTTTTTCGAAAGTTTTCCGGATGCCAATGCTTTCTACATGATCATCTGTTTCTCGAATTCCCGCCGTATCGATAAATCTAAAACTGATGCCGCCAATAACCAATTCGTCTTCAATCGTGTCACGCGTAGTGCCTGCAATGTGCGAAACAATAGCACGTTCTTCGTTCAGTAGCGCGTTCAAAAGCGTTGATTTTCCTACATTAGGTTCACCCACAATTGCTACAGGAATCCCGTTTTTGATAACATTCCCCACGGCAAAAGAATCGATCAGGCGTTTCAACACAAACTCAATCCGATTCAATAATTCGTGAAACTGTGTTCTATCTGCAAACTCCACATCTTCTTCGGCAAAGTCCAGTTCGAGTTCGATTAAGGAAGCAAAATTCAATAATTCTTCCCGCAGTTTGGCAATTTCGTTCGAGAAACCGCCACGCATTTGTTGCATCGCAATTTGGTGCGAAGCTTCGTTATCTGATGAAATTAAATCGGCTACGGCTTCAGCTTGTGATAAATCGAGTTTGCCGTTCAAAAAAGCTCTAAGCGTAAATTCCCCTGGATTGGCCATACGACAGCCTTTTCGAAGTAATAACTGAATGATTTGCTGCTGAATATAAGTGGAACCGTGACAAGATATCTCGATAGTATTCTCACCCGTATAGGAATGAGGCCCTTTAAAAATGGAAACCAAAACTTCATCCAAGGTTTTCTGATGATCAATGATATGCCCCAAATGTAACGTATGGGATTTTTGTATGGTCAAATCCTTGTTTTTAATTGATTTAAAAACAGTATTCCCTATTGTAATGGCGTCTTCACCAGAAATCCGAATGATGGCAATGGCTCCAGCTCCTGAGGGTGTGGCAAGTGCCACTATAGAATCGTTGTGTAACATAGTATTTCGTATTGGGGACAAAGGTACTAAATCTGAATAAGTTTCTATTTTAAAATATTGGAAAGCGTTTTAGGCGCAAACTTATAGCGCTCAATCCCTATATTTGTATTTTATTAAAAAAAAATGGAAACATACAAATCAAGAAGTTACATCTATTCGAAGGAATTAACCAAAACCAAAACTCAATACAATACAATCAGTGTGCTGCGCTTAGTGAGTATTCTGCTGTTTTTAATTTTGGGCTATTACTACATTCAAGAAAGAGAAATGCTGCTTTTGGTGCTTTCAATTTCCTTTTTGATTGCTTTTTTTCTCTTAATGCGATGGCATTCTAAATTGCTTTTTCAAATAAAAAGGCTGGAAGCACTTATTTCTATCAATACTGACGAAATAGAATATTTAGAAAACAACAAACTCCCTTTTGAAAATGGGGAAGAGTTTATTGATTTTCAACATCCTTATGGCTATGATTTAGATATTTTTGGCAATTATTCGTTGTTTCAAAATTTCAATAGAACCGCTACTTATATTGGTAAGAAAACCTTAGCCAATCAATGTGTCCGATTGTTGCCGAATGAAGAAATCCTCCGAAATCAGGAAGCTATTAAAGAATTGTCAGCTAAATTAGATTGGCGTCAGGAGTTTTTGGCTTTGGCCAAAATAAGTCAGGACACCAAATCAGCTTATGAGTCATTATTGAAATGGAGTAAAAGCAACAGCACCCCATTATCGAAAACAAGTGTTGGGATTTCTATGCTTTCACCCATACTTTTCCTAGGTTTTACAGTAGCCTATTGGATCACTCCAAATCCTCTTTTTCTCAAGGTATTAAGCCTGATTTTTGTATTCAATCTTGGTTTTTTAGGTCGATTTATGAAAAGAATCCAAGTCGAAATTGCCCATTCCTCGAATATTGATAAAATCATTTCACACTACGGATTAGTACTTCAAATTATCGAAAAGGAAGATTTTAAAGCAGAGAAATTAATTCATTTGCAAAAGCAATTGACTTATAAAAATGAAAATGCCAGTATTCATCTCAAACACTTGGCAAGCTTGTTTTCGAGTATGGATACCATTCAAAATTTAATAACCGGAATTTTATTCAACGGAACTTTTTTATACAACTTGCATATCTTTAAGGCCTTGATTGTTTGGAAAAATCAACATGCAGCAGCACTGGAAGATTGGCTAAATGTCATTGGCGAATTCGAAATGCTCAACAGTTTAGCAAATGTATCTTACAATAATCCCGACTTTGTTTTCCCCGAATTAAATACCAATTATGAAATTTCGTTCTCGAAATTGAGTCACCCTTTGCTATCCAGAAAAAATAGGGTGGGGAATGACATCGATTTTCAACCCCAATCTTTTATGATTTTGACCGGTTCGAATATGTCTGGCAAAAGTACTTTTCTGAGAAGTCTGGGCATCAATATGGTTTTAACAGGAATGGGAGCAGCGGTTTGTGCTACAAAGGCCAATGTACATCCAATGCCCGTTTTAGTGTCGATGCGATTGTCTGATTCTTTGTCGGATAGCGAATCCTATTTCTTTGCCGAAATCAAGCGTTTGAAACAAATCATGGACGAACTCGAGCACCAACCTGCTTTTGTTTTATTAGACGAAATTCTAAGAGGCACTAATTCCGATGACAAGCGAAACGGCACTATCGAAGTGATCAAAAAAGTGATTGCTAAAAAAGCACTCGGAGCTATCGCAACTCACGATATTGAAGTTTGCTTAACTACAAATGACTTCCCAGAAACCTTAATCAACAAATGTTTTGAAGTCGAAATAAGAAACAATGATTTGCATTTTGACTTCCTATTGCGCGATGGTATTTGCAAAAATAAAAGCGCTACTTTCTTGATGAAAAAAATAGGTGTTATTTAAACCTTTAAACTCTTAAACATTATTGTAGTATTAAAGTTATCATAAACCTCTTAAAGTTTCTAAGGATACTCCTTTTTATGCTTACCTTTAAGGAAAAAAATTACTTAAACTTCATCAAAATGAAAAAGATTTTGTTTCCCACAGATTTTTCCGAAGCCGCTGACAATGCTTTTATTCATGCTTTGGAATTTGCAAAAATTGTGAATGCCGAACTCGTGTTGTTGCATACCTTTGAATTACCGGTTTACGACAACCAATTTTTTCCAGAAAATTACAATGTCCTTTTTGACTCGCTTCAATTGTCTGAATTTGATATGTTTAAAGAAGAAATTCCAAAGCTTCATGCCATCGCCGAAAAGCGAAATCTTCAACATATAAAAATGAGTCATAGACTGATGGATGGTAATTTATTGTACAACATTAAAAAAGCCATAGAAGAAGAAAAAATTGATTTTATCGTAATGGGAACTACAGGAGCTACAGGTTGGGAAGCCTTTTTCTTGGGGACAAACACAGGAAATGTTTTGACCGCTGTCGACGTACCTGTTTTGAGCGTTCCATTGGATTCAGAATTCAAGAAAATTGAAACGATTGGATTTACTACTCGATATAGAGCTAAAGACAAATATGCCCTTAAAGAAGTGCTGAAAATTGCCAAAAAAACGCACGCATTGGTAAAATGTTTATACGTTAAAACGAATGATTCAGATGTTTCTGCCTCTACCTTAAAAGAATGGGAAGAGGAATTTGCGGGTGAACCTATTCAGTTTTCTATCATTCCTAGTGATGATGTACAAGACACCATCTTAGATTTTGTTTTATTCAAAGACATCGACGTGTTGGCAATGCTCACGTACAAAAGAAACTTTTTCGTCGAATTATTTAAACCGAGTTTGACTCAAAAATTTTCAAATCGATTGGACATTCCCATTCTGGCAATGCACGAATAAAGATCAAAAAAAGCCCCAATTTATCGAAATTAGGGCTTTTTAAATATAAAAAATTTTGGTTACTTATCTTTTAAAATTGCCCGATAACTATCGAGACTGAAATCTAAAATCTGCAATCTAAAATCTGCAATTAATTATTCAGCATTACTGGCATCACAAGCATTGTCACCGTTTCTCCTTCTTCTAGACCATCTACTGGAGTTAGGATTCCGGCTCTGTTAGGCAATGACATTTCCAGCATAATCATATCCGATTGTAAATTGGTCAACATTTCGGTCAAGAAACGGGAATTGTATCCAATTTGCATATCGTCACCTTGATAATCACAAGTCAAACGCTCTTCCGCTTTGTTCGAGTAATCAATATCTTCGGCAGAAATATTCAATTCAGCACCTGCAATTTTCAAACGAATTTGGTGGGTAGTTTTGTTAGAGAAAATCGCAACACGACGAACTGAATTCAAAAATTGTACTCGGTCGATCAACAATTTGTTTGGATTTTCTTTTGGAATAACAGCCTCATAGTTTGGATATTTTCCGTCAATCAAACGACACATTAAGATGTAATTATCGAAAGAGAAAGTAGCATTCGAATCGTTGTATTCAATCTTCACTTCTGCGTCAGAAGAACCAAGGATGTTTTTCAAAATGGTCAAAGGTTTCTTTGGCATAATGAAATCGGCCACTTGCGAGGCTGTAACATCAGTTCTAGCATATTTCACTAATTTATGAGCATCAGTGGCGACAAATGTCAATCCTTGTGGAGAAAATTGGAAGAAAACTCCAGACATTACCGGACGTAAATCATCGTTTCCAGCAGCAAAAATCGTTTTGCTGATGGCTGTTGCTAATACATCGGAAGGAACTAAAGTTACTGATGGATCATCTAAATTCACTGATTTTGGAAACTCTTCACCCGGAGCATAAGCCAAAGCATATTTTCCTGAATTGGAGCTGATTTCTATCGTGCTGTTTTCTTCAACGGTGAAAGTCAACGGTTGTTCTGGGAAAGTTTTAAGGATTTCCAAAAGCAATTTGGCAGGAACAGCAACGCTTCCTTTGCTGGTAGAATCAATGTCTAAGGTGGCGGACATCGTAGTTTCTAGGTCCGAAGCCGAAACTGTTAAGGTATTTTGATCCAATTCAAAAAGGAAGTTATCTAAAATAGGCAAAGTATTACTACTGTTGATCACATTTCCTAAAACCTGTAATTGTTTTAATAAGTACGAACTCGATACTATAAATTTCATATGTTTTGTTTTATTTTTTGGGTGTGAATTTTATTCAAATTCCAAAATCAATATAGCTACAAATATATCGTAAACTATTCTAGAATAAAAACTTTTTTTATTAACATTACTTAGCGTATTTTTTCTTTCTCAGAAAGGTAAAAACCACCCCAAAAAGCCCTAAAATAAGCAGTGGAAGCCCGATAGTTAGGATTTGTATTGTAGTATAACTTTCGTAAACTTTTTCTTTATCCAATAAAGGCAAATCGAGGTCTTTGCTTCGAATGTTAATAAGTCCGCTGTCATCCAATAAATAATTAACACAATTCATCAAGAAATCCTTGTTGTCATACAAGTTTCCAGAGCGTTGGTCGTAACCCAATTCTACAGGTTGAAAGTTTTTATCCAACTGGTTTTTGATCAAATCTCCATCCGAAATCACAATCATTTTATTGGCTTTTCCTTTGGGTTGAAATAATTTTTGATTAAAAGGCAAAACCCGATTTTCGAACATCGAATGAAACGACCCTTCCAGCAAAACCGAAAGCGGAATATTTCCTGTATTCAAATAATGATTGGGCGAAGTTTCTTCTTCAACGATATTCAAATTTATTTCAACTGGCGAGCCAATTCTTTTCGAATATTGAGATGATTGCAACAACACCGTTTTCTTGATTCCGTTCTTCAATGTATCGATTCCACTAGCAAAATCGAATTTGATTCCTCCCAAATTTTTCACAATGGAATGTTTGCTAATAGGATAAACTTGTGGTGCAAATTTCCAATTGAATTTCTGATATTGTGTAGCACTTCCTTGTTCGCCAGTGGCTAATTTTATTGGACTTCCTTGTTCGTCTTTTACCAAATCAGGATTGATTCTAAAACCGTATTTGAAGAACATATCGTTCAAATTCAAATCTCTTGGAAAGGCTAAAGTGGAACCATAATCATTGTACAAACTGTCCATTTCCATGGTTACTTGGTCAATTAACCAAATCGTTTTTCCACCATTGATGATAAATTGGTCTAAAACTTGTTTTTCCGAATCAGTAAATTTTTCAGTTGGTTTGGCAATAATCGCCAAGTCGTATTTTTGCAAAGCTTCCAAACTTCCCATTGGGTTGTTCGCCACCGAATCCAAGGTAAAAGGACCTATATGATAACTTTCTCGAACTTGCATCAGGAATTTGGCAATTTGCACATCTTGCAATTCGCCGTTTCCTTTGATAACAGCTACTTTTTTCTGTTTGTCTTTCGTGATTTTGTTAATGGCATCAGCAATGGAATATTCCAAATGTTGCACTGAACCCACTACTTTTTCGGTAGTTGATGCGCCCATAATATTTTTCAACAAAGGAATATTAACTTCTTTATTGTTGTAAACCGCAATCGCCCAAGGAAAAACCATTTCTTGCGATTGTTTTCCTTTGTCGTCAACGGTGATGTTTATTGGCGTGAGGCCTTTTAGATACAACTCTTTGATGTTGTCCATACTTTCGTCTTCGTTTTCCAATGGATCTACGAATTCGAAAACAATATTCTTATTATAGGCTTGAAATTCTTCGAATAAATCTCGGGTCTCGCTTTGCAAACGCTTGAATTCAGGGGGTAAATCACCCTGCAAATAGATTTTTACGAACAACGGATTTTCTACTTGATTGATAATATTCAACGAAGTTGTCGAAAGCGTGTATCTTTTGTCCTTGGTTAAATCAAAACGATGGAAAAAATAGCCACTAATAACATTCAAAACCAAAAGAACGGCAACAACAATCAACAGGGATTTTATATTGTTTTTATTAGATGTTGTCATTACGATTTAATGGATTTTAGGTTATAAACGGTAAAGGAAAGAAACAAGACCGTGATGCTCAAAAAGTAAATAACATCCCGAGTGTCAATGACTCCACGACTCATACTTTTGAAATGATCTTGCATTCCAATGCTTGAAATTATGCCTTGAAAACTAGGAACAATAGTTGCCACACTTTCGAATCCAAAATAAAAAAAGAAGCATAAAAACACAGCCACAACAAACGCCACAATTTGATTTTCTGATAGCGTAGAAGTGAAGATTCCAATCGCGGAATAGGCTGCAATCAGGAATAATAATCCAAAATAAGAACCCATTGTACTGCCCATATCAATGTTTCCTTCGGGCGAACCCAAACCAGAAATGACCCAAACATAAATGAATGTTGGAATAATTGCCATAACGATTAACAGCATCGAACCCAGAAATTTTCCGTTCACGATTTGCCAAAAACTCAAAGGTTTTGTTAATAACAATTCCAAGGTTCCTTGCTTTTTCTCATCCGAAAAACTGCGCATAGTGACGGCAGGAATCAGGAAAATCAGAATCCAAGGCGCCAAACTAAAAAACGGACTCAAATCGGCAAAACCGCTGTTCAAAATATTGTATTCTCCTTCGAAAACCCAAAGGAACAACCCATTCCCAATCAGGAAAACGGCAATCACCAAATAACCAATCGGCGAACCAAAAAAGGATTTTATTTCTCTTACTACTATTGATTTCATTTATTTTTTTGTTTAAAGTTTCAGGTTTAAAGTTTCAGGTTGAGCAACTTGAAACTAAAAAAACCTTAAACTAAAGAAACTAATTTTTCTAAGCTCCAAGCCTCAGGTTTGTCGTTGAATAATTTCTTCGTAAAAGCCCAAACTTCATTAAAAAGTTTCGATTTTCTATAATTTTCCAAGTCTTCTTCGGTTTCCCAATAACTGTAAGTAAAGAAAATACATTTGTTGGATTTATCTTGATACAATTCCAATAAACGGTTTCCCGGCGCGTTTCGTATTTTGTCTTTTACAATTTCAAAGTTTTCCAGAAAAGCCGGAATGTTTTGTTCGTGAAAGGACATTTTTACTATTCGTATGAACATTTGATTTCGGATTTCAGATTAACGATTTTTGATTTCAGATTTGGTAATTAGTTAAAAACAAATTTGACATTTTCTCTTAATAAAAACTTTCCTTGAATTTTCGATGTAATTAAATCTCCCATTGTTAAATCTTTCTTTTCGATTTTATTTTCTTTAATGTAAAATTTAAAATCATTTATTTGTTTAGAATATTTTTTTGAAAATATTACAACATTTAGAAATAGTGTGTACTTGAAAATATTTAAAATTGCAAATACAAAAATAAATAAGGAATTTAAGGACCCAAATAATTCTCCTTCACTTTCAAAATGCTTATCATAATTAAAATTAGAAAAATCTACCTTATATTTTGTAATAAACTTTTCTAGCATATCACAATTGTCATCTCCCCAAAGACTTAAATCATTTGCGACTTTTGATTTGTTATAAATATTTTTTTCTCCAGATTCTTTTTGTAGAAATTGTTGTACTTCAATATAATTCTGTTTTAAATTTTTAAAACTTATTTCAATAATTGTTTCCATATTAAGTTGTTTTACATCTAAAATCTTTAACTAAAAACTATATTAATAACATCCCTATAATTCAACCCCAACAAACTATTGGCCGATCCAAATTTGGTTGGATTACTTTTAAAAATAGCTATTTCCAGAAAACCTGCTTCGTTGAAAATTGCCAGTTTTTCGCCTTCATAATTCTTGAGAGGATATTTATCAGAACTAGCAATCGAAGAATAATTAGGCAGAATCGTTTTGATTTTTTTGTTTTTAAAGCTAATTTCGTAAGGTCTTCCTTTGGCGATTTCTAAAAATTGTTTTTTAGAAATATTCGTTACCACATTCCCAAAATAATCAATGTAAATCACATAGCCTTTTATCGAACTTCCGTCATTGGCGGGAACAGCTTGTAACTCGGTGACTTGTTTTATGGCTTTTATTTCTTTACCAATCACGTTTAGCAAACCGCCTTTGGCAATATGACAAGCGACTTTGACGAAAACATCCAAATCGGTAGCATCACTCGGCAAACGGTCGTGAATGTTGATGGTCACGATTTTTTGGGGAACAATTTTTTGCGAAAGCATACTCAAAATACCATTATCAGCTGCAATAAAATAATGATCGTTCCATTGCATCACAATATGTTGGTTTTCTTTGTTGATTTCCATATCCACCCCAATGAGATGTACCGTGCCTTTTGGAAAACTCGAATAAGCCGCTCCAATAATGTAACTCGCTTCTACAGTGTTGAATGCATCAATATGATGTGAAATATCAATAATAGTAGCCTCGGAGTACTCGGATAAAATTTTCCCTTTCAAAGCGCCCACAAAGTGGTCTTTCAAGCCGTAATCGGTGGTAAGGGTAATTATTGACATAAAATTGTTTATAAATAAAATGCGAATGCAAGCTAAAACTCATTAAATTTGAGAAATGCAAAGCTAAAGTATTTT
>JAYVIK010000049.1:0-17572 GCA_043770265.1 Flavobacterium sp.
ATGGCGTTCTTGGTATTCGCTCATATCGATTCGGGTCATTGCGTTTTCATCGTCGAATAAATATTCGGCTAAAGCTTTTGCCAATTCGGTTTTTCCAACGCCTGTTGTTCCAAGGAAAAGGAAAGTTCCCACGGGTTTTTTCATATCCTGCAATCCGGCACGGCTTCTGCGAACGGCATCACTTACGGCTTCGATGGCTTCTTCTTGACCTACAACTCTGCGGTGCAATTCGGCTTCCAAATGCAATAGTTTTTCTCTTTCTCCTTGTAACATTTTCATCACGGGAATTCCGGTCCATTTGGCGACTACTTCGGCAATGTCTTCTCTGGTAACTTCTTCTTTAATTAAAGCGCTTCCACCAGATTGATTTTCTACTAATTGCTTTTGGAACACATCCAAACGCTCTTGGGCTTCTTTGATTTTTCCATAACGAATTTCGGCTACTTTTCCGTAATCGCCATCTTTTTCTGCGCGTTCAGCTTCGTATTTAAAGTCTTCGATTTCGGTTTTTACGGCTTGAATGTTATCGACAACATCTTTTTCGGATTTCCATTTGGCAAAAATTTCTTTTCTATCTTCTTTTAAGTTCGCCAAATCCATTCCCAAAATTTTGAGTTTACTTTCGTCTTTTTCACGTTTAATAGCTGCAATTTCGATTTCCAATTGCATAATTTTTCGGTCTAAAACATCCAGTTCTTCGGGTTTGGAGTTTATTTCCATTCGGATCTTCGAAGCGGCTTCGTCCATTAAATCGATGGCTTTGTCTGGCAAAAATCGATTGGTTATATAGCGTTGCGATAACTCGACCGCGGCAATAATTGCATCGTCTTTTATCTGAACTTTATGGTGGGTTTCGTATTTGTCTTTGATACCACGAAGGATGGAAATAGCACTTTCGGTATCGGGTTCTTCAATTATAATTTTCTGAAAACGACGTTCGAGCGCTTTGTCTTTTTCGAAATATTTTTGGTATTCGTCCAAAGTGGTTGCACCAATGGCACGCAATTCGCCACGAGCCAAAGCAGGTTTTAATATATTCGCTGCATCCATAGCGCCTTCGCCACCACCAGCACCAACAAGAGTGTGGATTTCGTCAATAAAAAGGACAATATCACCTTCGGCTGCCGTTACTTCTTTCACAACCGATTTCAAGCGTTCTTCGAATTCCCCTTTGTATTTTGCACCAGCAATCAAAGCGCCCATATCTAATGAAAATACGATTTTGTCTTTCAGGTTTTCGGGAACATCACCATCGACAATTCGGTGCGCCAATCCTTCGGCAATGGCAGTTTTACCAACACCCGGTTCGCCTACTAACATTGGGTTGTTTTTAGTTCGACGGGTTAGGATTTGTAAGACTCTACGAATTTCTTCATCACGGCCAATGACAGGATCGAGTTTGCCGCTACGGGCTAATTCATTCAGATTTCGAGCATATTTATTCAAAGAATTATAGGTTTCTTCGGCGGAAGCTGAAGTTACTCTTTCGCCTTTTCGAAGTTCATCGATGGCGGCTTTTAATCCCTTTTCGGTTACACCTTGGTCTTTTAGAATTTGTGACACTTTGCTTTTAGAACTAAAAATAGCCAAGATTAAATGTTCAATAGAAACGAATTCATCGTTCATTTTTTTGGCAATAATTTCTGCTTCATTCAGCGTGTTTCCAGCGGTTCTAGAAAATTGAATTTCGCCACCAGACACTTTTGGAAAACTTTGAATAGTGCTGTCTAATATTTGTTCGAATAACGGCACATTGACGTTTAGTTTTTTCAAAATAAAAGGAGCTACATTTTCATCGACTTCGAAAATAGCCTTGAAAATGTGTTCGTTTTCTATTTGCTGTTGTCCAAAACTTTGCGTCAATTGTTGCGATAGCTGAATGGCTTCTTGCGATTTGATGGTAAATTTATTGATGTTCATTTCTTTTGTTGTTTGAAGTTTATAGTTTTGTGTTTGTAGTTATTTAACTAACTTCGCAGAATAATCGTCAAAAGGTATTCCATCATTAAAGTTACGACAAAATGACTGTAAATAAGGTGTTTGTAAGCGACAATTTGACTTAAAAAATGATATTATGAGTGCGTTTTCAAATCTTTTCGGAAGTTCCGATAAACAAGATAATTCCAATGGCAAAATAAATTGGATTCCGTTGATCAATATAAGTCAACTAAATGAAATTATAAGTTCTTCAAACGAAAAACCTATAGTGATTTTCAAACACAGTACGCGTTGTATTGTTAGTCGTACCGTTTTGAAACAATTTGAAAAAGAATTTGACGCAGAGACGTTGCATTGCAACGTCTCTACGTATTTTTTGGATTTATTGGAACATCGAGATATTTCGAATGAAATTGCCTCTCGTTTTGGAGTGTATCATCAATCGCCTCAATTATTGTTGATTAAAGAAGGAAAATCAGTTTATGATGTATCACACGATGCTATTGATGCTGTGGCATTGAAGGGGAAGTTGTAGATTTTTTGAATATTATATAAATAGTCGATACAAATAATATCAGCAATGAAAATAAATAATTTGTTAATAGCAGCAGTAATAAGTGTTCAATTATTATCGTCTTGTACAGCAACTCGAATTACGGAAGTTAAACCCTACAATAGTTCCGAATTTCTTTTTGGGACGAATAAAACAGCAATACTAGTTAGCAGTGATGAAGTATTGGTAAACGAATTTACCAAAACATTTAGTAAAAAATATAAACAAAAAGTAGATTTTATTCAGCAGTTTGATAGTCTATTTGCCATTAAACTGAAAAATGAGAATATTTTCGGGAATATTAAATTCGACAGATCATTAGAATTGGTTTCTAATGATGCTTTAGCAGTCAATCAGAAGCAACAGAAAAAAGTAGATTCACTGTTTACAAATACAACTGCCGATTATTTGATTAAAATTACTCGTCATGAAATCACAAATAGCATTCAAGGGAATCCCGGTATGATGATGCCAATGGCTGGAGGTGGTATGGGAATGACAGGAGGCGGTCAAAGTGAAAGTTGTGTTGTAAATTCTCATTTTCAGGTTTACGATATCAAAACACGAAAAAAAGTTCTAGATTTTGTGTCAAAAGGAAGTGCAGGTGTTGGTCTTTTTGCATTTGAACAAGCACTTACTAATGCCATTAGTAACTCCATCAAAAATTCAGCGATTTATCTTAAAACAGGGAATATTAAATTTTAAGTTAAATACCACTTAAACATATAAATTAGTTTTTATTGTTGTCCTCAGTCCTCGCGAAGCCTCGGGACTATCCGAACTAGAGAGAGTAAAAATTGGATTATTTTATATTTCTAAATGGTATTAGTCTTGTCCAATATAAAAAGAACCCCAAACAATTGATTGCTTGGGGTAGTTAATTTGAAGTATATAATTGTTCTAAAACTCTCTTATTTTGATGTTTTTAAACCAAACTTCGTTGCCGTGGTCTTGTAATAGAATATTTCCTTCGGCAGCATTTCCAAAATTTGGCCAAATGCTGTACTTGCTATAATTTACCAATGCTTGCCACATTTGAGTATTACGTTCATATTCTACCACCAATTTGTTGTTTAAATAGTGCTGAACTTTGTTCCCGTTTACAATAATTCGAGCATTATTGTAATCATTTTTTTTGAAATTTTTTGTTTCTGAAGCTGCAATTAAATCGTAAAGTGAACCCGAAGTACGATTGCCTTTCACACCTAATTTAGCATCAGGGTGTTTTGCGTCATCCAATATTTGAAATTCACAACCTATAGAGGAGCCTTCGCCTTTATTTAGCTCTGTATCAACGAAATATTTTATACCACTATTAGCACCTTCAGTAATTTTGAAATCGACATTTAATTCAAAGTTTTTGTATTTTTTTAATGTTACAATATCGCCACCATTAGTTGATTCGCCACCATTTGAATTTAAAACTTTGAGTAAACCATTTTCAATTTTCCAACCACCAGCAGGAAAGCTTGTAAGTTTAGCTCCACGCCAGCCTTCGGTGGTTTTTCCGTCCCAAAGTAATTTCCAACCGTTTTCAGCTTCTTCTTGCGAAACGGTATTTTCGATACAGTTCGCTTGATAGATTTCTTTTTTGTAGGGAGTTGCGTATTTTTCAGGTTTGTCTGTGCAAATACGGATATTTTTCCATTGAACTATTTTACCTACTTCCGCTTGCTGTAGGATTCGATGTACCTGCAGTCCAATAAAGCCTGAGGCAGTAGTACTATCTAAAACATTAGAAATAGGAATGCCATTGAGCCAGGTGCGAAGGCTTGAGCCAATAGCTTCGATGCGCAATTCATTCCATTGACTTGCTTTAAAGGCAGATTTAGAAGCTGGATTTTTGTCCATTGGATAAATCCAACCACGACGTCCTTCATCGTAAATACCTCCACTCCAGCCACGAGCTGATGGATCTATCTCGTATTGGTATCCGTGAACACGGCCATTATTATACTCGGGTAAACTGTTGCTTCGGAATTGAACTCCGGAGTTTAATCCTTGATCCACTTTAAATTCTAATTCAAGAATAAAATCTCCATACATTTTTTCGGTAACCAAAAAGGTGTTAGGAGTATCTAGTTTCGAATGGCCAACAATTGTGCCGTCTTGAATGGTATATTCGGCATTTCCATTAAGTACTTTCCAGCCGTTTAAGTCTTTGCCGTTAAATAGATTTTCCCATTTTTTTTGAGAATAACTACTAAGTGATAGCGCTAAAAAAAGTACTATGATTAATTTCTGAGTTTTCATTTTTTGTTTAGTTTAAATTGATAATTTTTCCTTCTAGTTGATTCAGTATTTGATTTTGTTCTTCCTCATTAGCAATGTACAGGGCTATCGAAAGTACTTCGCCCACTGCAGGGTCATTTGTTATTACGGATAATAATTCACTTTGAGTTATAGTTTCTCTGGTTTTGGGTTGTTGTATTGGCCATTTTGTATGCTTCGTATTCCCCGAAGTAGTCAAGCATTGATCGAATAAATCGCAGTCCAAGGAATTATTTTCATTAGGGATTGCTATTTTCCAGCCTTTACCAACAGGGTGATTTCCCAAAGCGAGAATAGAACTATTTCCGATATTTATCAAGGCGTTTTCTATCTTTTCCTCGAATAATATTTCTTTTACAGCACGTAAGGCATAGCCTTTTATAAAACCGGAAAGATCCAATTGAACATCGGGATGGAGAAAAGTTATACTTTGCTGATGGGAGTCAAGTTTGATCTTAGAAATCGCTTCGGTTAATTCGTTTTTTGAATTCATAGTGATATCAAAATAACCTAATGTTTCAACGTTGTACATTAAACATTCTGTAATTATTTGAAACATCTCATCTGAAATTTGAATCGAATTCCCAAAGGCAGTTTGGTTGATGCTACTTAATTCACTGCCAGGGTCAAAACGATTGGCGATGCTTTCTAATTTATTTATTTCAGATTTAATTTTTCCAGCTGTTGCGATCATATTGTTTCGAGGTTCATCTACAAAAAACATCAAATCTATTCTAGTATGCATAGCCGGAAACCAAGCGTAAAAGAGGGTTTTGTTTTCGATTGATTTCTGAGAATGATGCATTGGTAATTTTACTTTTTGAAAATTTTAATTACAAGCATTTTTACAATTTGTACGCCACTCCAAAAACTATACATAAATAGTGAAAAAAGTAGGACATATCCAAGTGATGTAAGTATTTCAATAAAAGGTGATTGATAGTATACTATGGCTACAATATTGCAGAGGAAAGCAACAAGAAAGCAGATAAACCAAGTTTTTAATTCAATATTTATTCTTTTTTTGCTAATGATTATATCTTTCATAATAATTTAAAATTGTGAACAGCTTATTGGTAAAATGCCGATTTTAAAATAAGTTTTTTAAATCGATTTATGATTTAAATAGTCTATTTTATATTCTTCAGGGAAAAACAATATTTTTTCTTCTTCCATTGCTTGGTGACCTAATAAGCTTAATTGTGTAGCATAATAACTTTCTTCAGCAATCATTTGAGGTTGCTTTTGAGTAATTACAGATTCTGCAAAGGCTGCGAGCATCAATGAAGTCCCATCTCCGTATCCTTTTTCTTCTAGTAGATAATGTCCTGCATTAGTATTCGCAGTTTCTGGAACCCAACTTGTACCTGCAAAAGGGAGCGTGCCAAAAATAGCATTTTCAAAATCGTTGATCATTTGCAAAAATGCTGGAGCAGCAGGGATTTCTTCGAAATAATATTTGCTTTTTTCTGTTTCAATTGTGCCTTTACTGCACAAAATTTGTTCTTCTAGTCCATAAAATTTATTCGACAAAACCGAATCAAAATTTAATTTCACGCCATTTTCGAAGCTGTAAATACAACTTACATTATCGTAGACTTCTCTTTTTTCTTTCCAAAATGTTATTGCTCCGTGACCCATTACTTTGTTGGGAATTTCGCGCATCGCCCAAGTACCAATTTGAAGCTGATGACAAGCAAGTTCGGTCATTATGCCTCTGGAACAATCACGATACAGTCTCCAATTAATCTGTTTGTCTGGAGCACTTTCTACAATAGGTCTACGCCAATCGTTGTTGCGGTGCCAGAAAGATCGAATTCCACTTAAAACTCCCATTTCTCCAGAATGAACCATTTCCATAGCTTTTATGTATTTTGGATCGAAAAGGCGTTGCTGTCCTACAAAAAAAACTTTATTGGAAGATTTATACTTTTGGTAAATTTGATAGGTTTCATCCATCGTGTAAGCAATAGATTTTTCGCAAAACACGTGTTTTCCTGCATCAAATGCGTCGATGACAATTTTGTAATGGAGGCACAGAGGTGTTGCAATCACTACAGCATCGATGTTTTTGTCTTCCAATAGTTTCTGATACTCTCTGTAAACTTTTGCTTTGGGTGCCATTTTCAATGCCTCGTCTATCGAGGGTTGAAAAACATCACATAACGCCACAATTTCTACTTTTGGATTTTGCACCAAAAAGCTCATTAACAGTTGACCGCGTGAACCAGGTCCAATTATACCTATTCGAGCGACTGAGCCCACTGTGTTTTTATTATCTGAGAAAGCGGAAAACCACGGACTGGTAGCCAGCAGAACCCCGCCGCTAATCATACCCATATTTTTTAGAAATTGTCTTCTTTCTATTGTATCCATTGGCATTAAATCGTATTGATTTTACTTGGGGTAAAAAGGTTAAATAGTATAAAAATATTTCCAGTCTTTGCGAGGCGCAGCTCCGACTAAAAGTGCATTAGCTAATTTATTGTTGGTGAATTTTTTCTTTTGCGGATCAAATGTAAGTTTTGCATTTAATTGTTGAGCAATTACGCCTAAGCAAAAAACTTGACTTAATGGTCCCGCAATTTCAAATGGAGAACGTGTTTTTTCTTGTCCTTTACAGGCTAAAAGAAAATTCAAGAAGTGATTTGAAGGACTCGTTGGCACTTCAGGAAGTTTCGAAGCCATTTCTTTTGCTTTCTCTTCGGGAATTATACTGAGTGTGCTACCGTGTGAACCTCCTTTGAAAGTCAACTCTTTGCTGTAAATAATTTTTCCAGGATTAAGTGTTGAAGGTACAATTTGACCATTACTAGGTGGTGGAATAGAAGGATCGAGTGCTACATTACCATATCCTGCGGGTAATTTAGGTAAATTATCTAAACCATCGTACCAAGTAATATCACAAGCAGGCATATTTTTTCGTGCAGGAAATCTAAATTCTATGGTCGAAGAGTAAGGGAAGAAAAATTTATTATGTCCTTTTGCATATAGCATATTGACCTCTGTAGGTAAGCCAAGTTCTAAAAACTGATGTGCAGTATCTATAATATGTGCACCCCAATCTCCTAAGGCACCCATTCCATAATCATACCAACAACGCCATTGCCCGTTTACATAATCCTTGTTGTAGTCCCTAAATTGTTCTGGACCGAGCCAAGTATCCCAATCTAATGTTGAAGGAACGGGTTCAGCTCCTGGCATAGTCGTTATATTTGAGTCGAATTTATGCCAACGACGAGAATTGTTCATATGAGCTGTTATGGCAGTGACATCTTTGATAATACCGGCTTCTTTCCAAGCTTTAAATTGGAAATAATTAGGGTCAGAATGCCCTTGATTCCCCATTTGTGTAACGACACCGAATTTTTTGGCGGCAAGCATCATCAATTCGACTTCGTTGAAGGTGTGTGCCATAGGTTTTTCGAGATAGATGTGTTTGCCTAAAGACATCGCTAGCATTGTTGCAGGAAAATGACTGAAATCAGGGGTGCCAATAACTACTGCATCAATAGAACTCCCCATTTTTTCAAACATTTTTCTAAAGTCTTGAAATTGGGTAGCATTTGGAAATTTATTTTTTATATCTAATGTATGTGGTGCTCCCATATCGGTATCACACAACGCTACAACATTGCAATGACCTGTCTTAAATAATTCATTGATAATGTTGCCTCCACGATTTCCAATTCCGATACAAGCGAGATTTACTTTATCTAAAGGACCAATTTTGCGAAATTTTGGGTTTTGTGCAGCTAATTCTTCAATTGAGAATCCCAGAAAAGCAGAGGCTGCGGTAAATACTGATAGTTGACGTAAAAAATCACGACGACTATTGTTATTAGTATTGTTCATAAAATTATTTATTTTGAAAGCGGTATGTTAATATAAAAACAACGCAAACTGATTAATGTCATACTATAAAAAAAATGATTTTAAAAAAGAACTTATTTTAAACCTCGTTATAAAGAGACATAAGATATGTTTATATATTAATCAAATTTAAGAATCACTTAACAAATATACTTAAAATTTAATTAACTGTAAAACTAAATAGTTTGCAAAAATAGCTTCGGAGGATTTAAAAGATCTACTTGATTTTTTGGACAAGAATGTTCACTGTTTTGTTTTGGTTAAATGTATCGTAGAATCATCAGGATTGGTTTCTGGTTTGGAAATCGGCAAAAGTTGACGGAAAAGAAGTGACGCAAGAAATAATCTTCTCAGTAGAGTTTTCAATTTTAAACATTGCAATTTATAGAAATAACGATAACAAGTATTGGTGGCAATATGACATAATAATGCAGCAGCAAATGAGGATGCAGCAACAAAATAATAGGATTAGATCTGGTGGATTTCGCTATCAGGATAAGGCGATTGTACAAAAAATAGTTAAAAAAAGCCACAAATTCACGAAATAAATAAATGTAATTCGTGAATTTGTGACTTTTATTTTTCAACAAATAAACTTAAAAAGCCATTTTCATTTTAGCTTTAATTTCCTCTAAACAAAGGTTGTTGATGCTGCCTTCGTGGGTGTGTTTTGTCTCTTTTGGTGATTGAAAAGTACCGTTTTCTAGTTGCCCAGCAACCGCTTTGTAGGCATCTCTAAACGGCATTCCTGCCACAACCATTTCGTTTAAAGTATCAACGGTAAACAAATAATCGTATTTTTTATCAGCAAGAATATTGTCTTTTACCTTGATGTCTTTGATAGAGAAAATCGCAATATCCAAACAGGCTTTTAGGTTTTGAATCGCAGGAAACAAACCTTCTTTTAATAATTGTAAATCACGGTGATAACCGCTTGGTAAGTTGTTGGTGATAAGTGTAATTTCATACGGCAAGGCCTGAATTTTATTGCATTTTCCACGAATCAATTCAAAAACATCAGGATTTTTCTTGTGTGGCATTATGCTGGAGCCGGTTGTTAAATGCGCGGGTAAACCAATGAAATCAAAATTCTGACTCATATACAAGCACACATCCATAGCGAATTTTGCCAACGTCGCAGCCACGCTACTCATCGCAAAAGCTACTGTTTTCTCTGATTTTCCGCGGCTCATTTGCGCCGCAACCGAATTGAATTTCAACGTTTCAAACCCTAATTCTTGAGTCGTAAATGTTCGGTTAATAGGGAAGGAGCTTCCGTAACCTGCAGCGGAACCCAATGGGTTTTGGTCTACGATTTTTAACGCTGCGTTTAGCATTGTAATATCGTCAATCAAGGTTTCGGCATAAGCTGAAAACCACATCCCGAAAGAAGAAGGCATCGCAATTTGCAAATGCGTGTATCCTGGTAATAAGATGTTTTGGTGCTTTTCTGCTGATTCCATCAACAAATCAAATAAGGTTTTGACTTGTTCTTTTAGTTCTTTAACGACATCTTTAAGGTATAAATTCACGTCAACCAAAACTTGGTCATTTCTGGAACGAGCCGTGTGAATTTTTTTTCCAGCATCGCCTAATTTTGCAGTTAGCAAATATTCGATTTTAGAATGAACGTCTTCGAAACTATCTTCGATTTCGAATTCTCCTTTTTGAGCATCAATAATAATGTCTTCTAAAGCCAAAACCAAAGAATCGGTTTCTTCTTCTGTTAAAAGCCCGATTTGACACAACATTTTGGCGTGAGCAATAGAGCCCAAAGCATCGTATTTAGCCAAAACTAAATCCAATTCTCTGTCGTTACCAACCGTGAAATGTTCTATTTGCTTATCTGTTGGTATTCCTTTTTCCCAAAGTTTCATAGTCGTTTTTATTATTTCGTATTTCGTAGGGACAAGTCGCGACTTGTCCGTACTTAATATTGTTTAAAAAAATCAGTTAGTATGTTGATATACAATTGAATTCCTTCTTCAATTTCGTGTACATATATAAATTCGTCAGCCGAGTGGGAGCGTAAGCTTTCTCCAGGGCCTAATTTCAAAGATTTGCAATATAAAACGGATTGATCTGAAAGTGTCGGTGAGCCATAAGTCGTTCTTCCTAAAGCGATTCCTGCCTGAACCAATCCGTGAGAAACTGGAATAGAAGAAGCATTCAAGTGCATTGAACGTGGTGTTACTTCTGCATTTATATTGTCTCTTACCGTTTCCAAAATTTCGGTATTGTTGTAGCAATCATTCACCCGAATATCGACAACCAAATGACATTCGGAGGGAACGACATTGTGTTGTTTTCCTGCGGTAACTTGGGTTACGGTCATTTTTACAGGACCCAAAACCTCGGATATTTTCTCGAATTGAAAGGTTTTGAACCAGTCAATAATAGGCATTGCATTGTAAATTGGGTTGTCTGGATTGTTGTGTGCTGCGTGACTTGCGGTGCCTTTTACAATTACGTCCAATACTAATAATCCTTTTTCGGCTACCGCCAATTGCATTAAGGTGGGTTCGCCAACGATGGCACAATCTAGTTCCGGTAAATGTTTTAAAACGCTGTTTAGTCCATTTTTTCCGCTGCTTTCTTCCTCTGCCGAAGCGACCATTACGATATTGTACGGTAGATTTTCATTGGCATAAAAATGGGTAAATGTGGCAATTAATGAAACCAAAGCTCCACCAGCATCGTTGCTTCCGAGTCCAAACAGTTTGCCGTCTTCCATAATCGCTTCAAATGGATTTTTCGTATAACCTTGGTTGGGTTTTACGGTATCGTGGTGTGAATTGAGTAAAATCGTGGGTTTGGATTTATCAAAATATTTATTGAAAGCCCAAATATTATTGTTTTCTCTTTTGAACGGAATGCTATTTTGTGTAAACCAATTTTCGATTAAAAGCGCAGTTTGATCTTCTTCACTCGAAAAGGAAGGAGTTTCAATTAGCGATTTTAATAGCTCTATGGCTTCTTGGGTTAGGGTATCTATATTTTTCAAAATAATAATTATTTGCGAAAACCTAACAGGTTTTTAAAACCTGTTAGGTCTGTCTGTCAGTATTTTTTATAATTCTATGCTCGTACAAACTGCCTTCGAATCTTTCAACATTCGATGATGTCCAATATTTATTTTCTGAACTCCTTTGGATAAACTATTGAAACAATTGTCCAATTTTGGAATCATCCCAGAGTGTATCGCTTTTTCAGCTTTTAATTTGGAATACAATTCTTGATTGATGGTTGAAATAACCGACGAATCGTCATCGGCATCGAATAAAACGCCTGGTTTTTCGAAACAATAATTCAAAGTTACATCGTAAACTTCCGACAAAGCAATCGCTAATTCGCTAGCGATTGTATCGGCATTGGTGTTCAATAATTGTCCGTTCTTGTCGTGTGTGATGGCGCAGAAAACTGGAACAATGCCATTATCAATCAACGTTTCCAATAAAGGAGTATTTACTTTTTGAACGTCACCCACAAAACCATAATCTATGGTTGGATGGTTTCTTTTGGTCGATTGAATCAAGTTTCCATCTGCACCAGAAAATCCCATTGCATTCGTATCGTTGGCTTGCAATTGAGCCACTATATTTTTGTTGATTTCGCCAGCATAAATCATCACAACTACATCTAGCATTGGTTTATCGGTAATTCTTCTTCCATCAATCATTTGTGGAGTTAAGCCAATACTTTGCGCCATTTTAGTCGCCGATTTTCCACCACCGTGAACTAGAATTTTGTTGCCTTCAATTTTCGAAAAATCTGACAAGAATTGCCACAATTCAGATGGATTATCTATGATGTTGCCGCCGATTTTTATGATGGATAATGGTTTCTTGTTTGACATTTTTTCCTTTTATCTATTATCTCTTCTCTATTCTCTATATTCTTTTCTCTATTTAATATTCTCTAAAATTTTCTGTAAAACTAGCTGCGCAGAATAAGTTCTGTTATTCGCTTGTTCGATAACAATCGAGTTATCGCTGTCGATCACCTCGTCAGTAACAATTACGTTTCTACGTACTGGCAAACAGTGCATAAATTTGGCGTTATTTGTCAGTTTCATTTTATCGGCAGAAACCGTCCAATTTGGATCGGAATTGGTGATTTTTCCGTATTGCTTGTAATTACTCCAGTTTTTGGCATAAATGAAATCGGCATTTTCGAAAGCTTTGTCTTGATCGTATTCGATTATAGAATCTTTGGTGATTTCAGGATTCAGTTCGTAGCCTTTTGGGTGGGTAATTACAAAATCCATTTCGGTTTGTTTTTGCATCATCTCCACAAAAGAGTTGGGAACAGCTTGAGGCAAAGCTCTTGGATGTGGCGCCCAAGTCAAAACGACTTTTGGTTTGTGCTCTGTTTTATGTTCTGCCATTGTTATTGCATCAGCAAGAGATTGCATCGGATGCCCTGTGGCGCTTTCCATATTTAATATAGGCACAGTGGCAAATTTCAAAAATCCTGAAATTACCGTTTCGGCATTGTCTTTTTCTTTGTCTACCAATCCTGCAAAAGCCCTGATGGCGATAATGTCTGCGTATTGAGAAACCACTGCAGCCGCTTCCTTGATGTGTTCCGAAGCGCCTTGATCCATAACGACTCCATCTTCATATTCCAATGTCCAACCTTCGCTGCCAAAGTTCATCACCATCACGTTCATTCCTAAATTCAAGGCTGCTTTTTGGGTACTCAAACGCGTTCTCAAACTCGAATTAAAGAACAACATTACAAGTGTTTTGTTTTTGCCTAGTTTTTTATTTTTAAGCGGATTTTTTTTGATTTTTAACGCTTGCTTCACCCAATTTTCGAGTGAATCTATGTTTTGAATGGATATAAAGTTCATTGTTTTTATTTTTTGGACGCTGATTAAACGGATTTTAATTTATTATTTTTCTTTTGGGTTCTAATATTCTCTTCTTAAAATACAATAAAAATATTAGAACAATTAAACAGATTATAAATGATATTTTTAAATTTCTTATCATAATGCATAGATTTTCTCCACTTACTAAAGAAATACAATCTGTCATATTTTCTGTTTCATATTTCAAACTAACCATTGTGTTTATTATTCCGTAGGGACAGATGAATAGACCTATTATAGAAAGTATAAGTAATAAATAAAAAAATGTTTTTCTTGTCATCATTTTATAACTTTCTTTTGATGATTTTTATACAATTTTAGTAAACGCAATTTCTCCCTTCAACCCTTTCAAAATAAAGTTGTCTTCTAGTCCGTTGATAATCCAAGTTTCGATATTCGCTGCTTTTGCAATCGCTGCTGAATCAATTTTGGATTGCATCCCGCCTGTTCCGTGAGATGATTTCGAGTCGCCAATTTCTTTTTCTAAAACACTTAAATCTGTCACTAATTTAATGGTTTCGGGAAATTCATCTTTAATAGAAGATTTGGTGTAAATTCCGTTGGTATTGGTGGCAATAATCAAAATATCTACATTCAACAAAACGGCAGTTAAAGCGGCTAATTTATCGTTATCGCCAAACTGAATTTCATCTGTGGCAACAGTATCATTTTCATTAATAATTGGAATATAACTGTTTTTAACTAAGACGTTAATAGTGTTAACGATATTCATTTTAGTTTGTTTTTTTTCAAAATCAGAATACGAAAGCAAACATTGCGATGTATGCAAACCCAAATCACTAAAATTTTCGTGATAAATCCGCATCAAATGAGGCTGGCCAATAGACGCTAAAGCTTGTTTTACAAAGACATCTTTATCGTGATTGTCCAGTTTTACAAACTGTTTCGCGGCAGCAATGGCGCCAGAACTTACGATGATAAACTCGTATTCGTCTTGTAGAGCTGCAATTTGAATTCCAATATCCTCAATCTTCCCTCTCGAAATATGATTGGTTTCTTTGGTTAATGTGTTGCTACCTAACTTTAATAATATTCTTTTTTTTGCCATTTTTTTTATTATATGTTTGGACAGGTCGCGACCTGTCCCTACCGGATTTGTCCTTCGCCGTAAATATACCATTTATTGGTCACTAAATGCTGTAATCCAATTGGGCCGCGTTGGTGCAATTTGTCTGTGCTTATCGCTAATTCTCCGCCTAAACCAAATTGACCACCATCGGTAAATCGAGTGGAAGCATTTTGATATACTGCCGCACAATCAACTTGTTCCATAAATTCTTGGGCAATTGCATCGTTTTCAGTAATAATCGAAGCTGAATGTCCACCACAATATTTGTTGATTTTCGCAACCGCTTCTTCATTGGAATTTACGATTCCGATGACAATTTTATAATTCAAAAACTCTTCGTACCAAATCAAATCCGATTCGATTTGAGGAACAGTTGTTGCTTTTGAAAAGCGTTCGTCACCCAATATTTCAACTTTATACTTTTGTAATTCTCCTACTACTTTAGCGGCAAAATCTTCCCAGTTTTCTAGATTGGAATCAATCAAAACCTTGTCCAAAGCATTGCAAACACCGATGTTAGTTGTTTTTCCGTTGATGATAATATCCAATGCTTTTTGTAAATCGGCTTCTTTGTTAATGTACAAGAAGTTGTTTCCACGACCGCTCACAATTACCGGGCAAGTGGCGTGTTTCTTGGTAAAAGCAATCAATTGTTCTCCACCACGAGGCACGATTAAATCGACTCTTTGTGTTGGATTTTCTAAAAAAGCTTGAGTTTCGGCACGGTTGTAATTCAAATATTCAACCCAATTGATGTCAATTTCATTTTCAGTTAATGCCTGATGCCAAAGGGAAACAATTTTCAAATTTGATAACAAAGATTCTTTTCCGCCTTTCAGCAAGATTTTGTTTCCTGATTTGAATGCAATTCCGCCAGCTTCAACCGTTACGTCAGGTCTGGATTCATAAATAATCATTACGGTTCCAAAAGCTGCCGTTTTGTTGTTAATTTTCAGACCATTATCGTGTACAAAATGAAATCGCTCCACACCAACAGGATCTTCTTGGCTTGCCAATTGTTGCATCGACAATATCATTCCGTTAATTTTAGCATCATCAACCAACAAACGTTTTTCCATAGCCAAATCATCGCCGGAATAATTGCTCATATCCTCTTGATTGATACTTTTAAGGTTGACTCTTTCTTGTTCTAGAAGTTCTGCCATTCGGTTTAAAACAGCATTTCTTTTTGTTATGGATAATAAGGTGTTCATTGTTTTTGTTTTTAATTTTTTTTCGCAATTCCGATAACTATTGGAATTGCGGAACGGTAGTCTATTTTATTGCTTTTTTATAAATTACAATTTCATTTACTCTAATGAATTTATCGTTTTTATCTCTTATCCCTTGATTTGGTTTTAGAATTATTAGATTATTATCATTAATTTCAATAATGTCTAAGTTTTCGCATTCTTGGAAAATAGTATCGTTCTCAATGATTATTTTATCAGGAATTAATGATATTGTAATTCCGATTCTATTTTCATTTTTATTAAGGTAGAACTTCCCATTTGAATCTACTATAAGATCATCACTGCTATATTTTTTAGTGTAATTTCCATCCTTAAAAACAATATCTTCATTATAATTTTGTTCTTGTAAAATCCATTTTCCGTTGTATTTATTTTCTTCAATGGTTTGAGTACAACTAACGACAAAAAATAAAAATAACGAAAAGAACGATAGAATAATCACAATATTTAAATTAATAGGGAGATTTTTGCTTATCATATTCAACTCCGTTTTTATGTTTTAAGATGATTCATTTCTTGCTCCTCAAAGTCTCCAACTTTGTGAAAGCGTTTGAAGGTTTAAAACCTCCGTTTTGTCTGCGGTCAGAGACCGATTCACACTTCCGCAAAGTCAGAGACTTTGCGGAGCGATTATGTTCGCCTTTTATGATTTCAACTCCGCCAACGATTCTCTCAAGGCAACTATAAAAGTATCAATATCAGATTTTTTAATAGTCAATGGAGGCAAAATTCGTAAGAGATTTTTATTGCTTGAACTTCCTGTAAAAATATGTTTTTCCATTATCATTTTTTTTCTTAGTGCGCTAACGTCAAAATCAAATTCAACCCCAAGCATCAAGCCTCTTCCTTTTACTTTTATAATTTCTGGAACCACTTTAATGGCTTCAAAAAAGTATTCGGCTATTGTATTGGCATTGTCCATTAAATTTTCTTTTTCGATAATATCTAAAACAGAAATTCCGGCTGCACAAGCCAAATGGCTTCCGCCAAAAGTAGTTCCTAATAAACCATAACTAGGTTTGAATTTTGGAGAAGTCAAAATGCCACCAATGGGAAAACCATTCCCCATACCTTTTGCCATACAAACAATATCTGGACTGATGCCGTGGTGTTGGTGAGCGAAGAACTTCCCGCTTCGACCGTAACCTGATTGTACTTCGTCTAGAATTAAGACCACATCGTATTGATTACAAACTTTTTCCAATGCTTGAAAAAATTCAGTTGTTCCTTGGTCTAAACCTCCAACTCCTTGAATTGGTTCTATGATTACACAAGCTACGTCGCCTTTTTTCAGCTCGGCTTCTACCAAATTAATTTGGTTCAAAGGTAAAAAAGTAACTACTTGTTGGGCATTCATTGGGGCAACGATCTTCGGATTGTCTGTAGTAGCGACCGCAGCTGATGTTCGACCGTGAAAAGCATTATTAAAAGAAACTACTCTTGATTTATTGGTATGAAATGAAGCCAGTTTCAAGGCATTTTCGTTGGCTTCTGCTCCTGAGCTACACAAAAAAAGACTGTATTCTTCCAGACCTGATAATTTTCCAAGCTTTTCCGCTAATTCTACCTGTAATGGATTTTGAATGGCATTAGAATAAAAACTCAAATTATCCAATTGCTCTTTTACTTTTGCCACATATTCAGGATGGGTGTGACCAATAGAAATCACGCCGTGACCGGAGTATAAGTCCAAATATTCTATGCCGTTGTTGTCTATA
>JAYVIK010000050.1:0-2210 GCA_043770265.1 Flavobacterium sp.
AATGGAAAACGCACTCAATACCCTAAAAGCTCCGTTTGTTATGATTGATCACCATCAATCGCCAGATGACTATGCCACAGTCACTTTTTCGGATGTAGCCTATGGTTCGACTTGTGAGATGGTCTACCATTTTATTTGTTCACTCGGAAAAAAATCACAGATAGATAAAACCATTGGCACTTGCATTTATACAGGAATCCTAACCGATTCTGGATCTTTTCGATTCCCAAAAACAACAGGAACGACCCATAGAATCATTGCCGATTTGATCGATTTAGGAGTCGAAAATAGCGAAATTCCAGCTTTACTTTTTGACAATAGCTCGTTTGATCGATTGCAATTAATGGGGAGAGCTTTGCAGAATATGAAAATTTTCCCAGAGCACAAAACCACTTACACTACACTTACGCAAAATGAATTAGATAAATTCAATTATATAAAAGGCGATACCGAAGGTATTGTTAATTATGGATTAAGTATTAAAGGCATTGAGTTTACCGCCATTTTTATCGAAAATGCAGAAGAAAAAATCATCAAGATTTCGTTTCGTTCTCAAGGTGATTTTGACGTCAATCTGTTTGCTAGAGCACATTTTAGCGGAGGAGGACATCGCAATGCAGCCGGGGGAAAATCAGAAACGTCTATGGAGGAAACGGTAAAGAAATTTGAAGATTTAGTTCGTACACTAAAAATATAAAGTATTATGACATTTTCTAAACATATACTATTGTCACTCTTGGTTACTTTTGTAGTTTCCAGTTGCAAACAAAGCCAGGAAGCTCGTAGACCAATTTCGCATACCTCGGGTTCTTTTATGAAAAAATCGGCAGAACGTAACAAAAAACTCATTGCCACCGAAGAAGGCCAAATCGATTCTTTGATTAAAAGCAATCCCAAAGTAAAATATATGGCTTCAACCAAAGGCTATTGGTACACTTATCTTGAGCAAAACAAACTAGACACCCTAACTCCCAAAAAAGGAGATGTGGCTTTCTTTAATTATGAATTAAAGGATTTAAAAGGAAGAATCATTTATTCTGAAGTCGAATTGAAACCACAAACTTATGCAGTCGATAAGCAAAACATAATGACTGGAATCAGAGAGGGCATCAAACTGATGCACAAAAACGAGAAAATTATTTTTCTTTTCCCATCTCATATTGCTTATGGTTATCATGGCGACGATAAAAAAATTGGTCCGAATCAACCTTTATTATGCACTGTAACCTTACATAATTTTCTTTCGGAAGTGGCTTTCAAAAAAGAAATTCAACTCCGTGAAACCAATGCGCTAAACGCTGTTTCAACTGAGGAATCAAAGTCACTAACCCAACCTTTAAATCAACGTAAAGACACATTAACCAATTAAATTAACAATGAAAAAAAGCATTTTATTAGCATTTGTAGTACTCTTATTTGCCTCATTATATTCTTGCAAGGAGGAAAAGAACAATTTACCAGATGGGTTATATGCCCAAATTGAAACCAATAAAGGCTCAATTATAGTACAATTGGATTATCAGAAAACACCAATTACAGTGGCTAATTTTGTAACATTAGCCGAAGGAAAAAATGAATTCATTACCAATGAAAACCTAAAAAATAAACCTTTTTATGACGGTTTAAAATTCCACAGAGTTATCCCTCAATTTATGATACAAGGTGGTGATCCTTTGGGAACAGGATCGGGAGATACCGGTTATAAATTCAAAGACGAAATCACCGAAATGAAATTTGACAAAGGAGGCGTTTTGGCTATGGCCAATAGTGGACCTGGTACAAATAGCAGTCAATTTTTTATCACGCATCTTGAAACTCCTTGGTTAGAAGGAAAACACACCATTTTTGGTCACGTAGTTGAAAAAGGAATGGACGTCGTAAACAAAATCGCGCAAGACGATTATATGGTTAAGGTGACAATTATTCGAAACGGAGAAGCTGCTAAAAAATTTGATGCTGTAAAAATTTTTCGCGATTACTATGCAGTAGAAGCCGAAAATCAAAAAAATAAATTGGCAATTGAAGCCGCCGAAAACGCAAAATACAAAGTAGTTTTCGACCAAAAAGTAACTGATTTCGAACTGTTAAGAACAAAAGCTACCACTACTCCAACTGGGTTAAAATATATTATCACCAAAAAGGCTGGAGGCAAAAAACCATCGGAAGGCGCCAATATTTACATTAATTATGCGGGATATCTAGAAAACGGA